>JAUWMJ010000107.1 GCA_030613225.1 Desulfobacterales bacterium | reverse complement strand
TCCTGTCTTCCCTTGTTATACTCCATATAGATCTCATGGAGTTTTTCCACATCGAATTCTTTCCCTTTTTCATCAACTTTCATTTCATCCGGGAGAGGATAAGGAACATCAAACTCGATTTTTTCACCGGGTTTTTTCAATGTTACAGTAAATTCGCCAGGCTGTCCGGCGATACGGGCAACAATCGTACCTGTTTTGACCGTTATATTCGAATAATTATCAAGCTCTTTGATTTTATCGCCGATTATAGGCGAAAGCAGGCTTTCATAAGGATCGGTCAGGGGGAGCTGTTTGCGCCACTGATTTGCATGTCCGCCAAGCTCGGCTTCCTTTTCAACAATGGTTACATCATATCCTGCTTTTGCAGCATCAATGGCAGCGGAGATCCCTGTAATACCACCACCGATGACCAGTATTTTTCTGCTGATAGTTTCAAGCAAAGACGGTTCAGGCAGATCTATTTTCTCAACCTTTGCCATTGACATTTTAATGTAGTCTTCAGCCATCATCTGAACCCGGTCAAAATGCTCTTCGCTATCTTTTTGTTCTTCAGTAAGCGCCGGGAATTCAGAACGCGGGTGAGACCATACAACCCCTTCTCTTAAGTTGACCCGGTCAACGATACAGCCGTCAAAACTGAAGACATCAAAATTGACCCTTCGGCTGCATCCTGCAATAACCAGGGTATTGATGCTTTTTTCTTCAATATCTTTTTTTATCAGTTCAATCCCTTCTTTGCCGCAAAGAAACGGATGGGTTTGAACAGGAAGCCCTTCTTCTTCCGGTACGCCGCACAAGTCTTTTATATCAAGGGCATCCCCGATTCCGCAGCCTGTGCATATATATACACCATACTTTTTATCCATGGATACCTCCTACTTCTTCACCAGGGTTTGAATAGCCTTAAGGGCCATACCGGTTGCATTTTGATTTGAAGATACGACATCGGCAGGTTTATTGGCACATCCTGCAGCAAACATGCCGCCTTTCTCAAAATCGTTAATGATAAAGCCATCAGCATTATACTTCAGGTCGGCAGGAAGTTTTGCACCTGCCGCTGTCGGTTGCATTCCGGTAGCAAGGACAACCATTTCGACAGTCTGGTTTGTCTTTTCCCCGGTTACGGCATTCTCGGCAACCACGGTGATATTTCCTGTGCCATCTTCTTCACTGACCTCGGCAACTTTGCCTTTAATCATAAAGACGTTTTCATCCTCTTTTATCTTTTGATAAAATTTTTCATACCTCTGGCCCGGAGCCCTTACATCTATATAAAAGATATAAATTTTAGCATCAGGATACTGCTCACGTACATATGTAGTCTGTTTTAAGGAAGCCATACAGCAGATATAGGAACAATAGGGAAGATGATTTTCATCCCTTGATCCGGCGCACTGAACAAAAGCAATGCTTTCAGGCTCCTTGCCGTCTGACGGACGGGCTATTTTTCCCTTTGTCGGGCCGTTGGGAGAAGCCATTCTCTCCATCATCATATTGGTAATGATATTTTGATATTGACCAAAACCGAGATTGTCTATTTTCTTTGCATCATACGGTTCCCAGCCTGTTGCCCAGACAATGGCCCCAACCTGCAGGTCAATAGTTTTTGCCTCCATATCAAAGTCTATGGCATCGTATTTACATGATTCCTTACACCGGTTTGCATCATCTGTTCCCTTAATTTCAGGAGCCATGACATACCGGGCAGGAAAGGCCATTTCAAAGGGCAGATATGCGCCTTTGATTTTATTCATTTCAAAATTATAGCTGCTGTCTATCAAAGTTTCGCAAACTTCTTCGCATTCTCCGCAACAGGTGCAGTTTTCATTAACATAGCGAGGATTTAATTTGATAGAGACGTTGTAGCTGCCGGGCGTGCCGTCAACTTTTTCAACTTCGGCCATTGTCAATACTTTTACTCTTGGATTATCCTTTATTCTCCTGAAATTGATTTCAAGACCGCAGGTCGGAGGACATAGCTTTGGAAAATACTTGTTAAGCTGTGCTACTCTTCCGCCCAGGTAAGGATTTTTTTCCACCAGAAACACCTCGTACCCCACTTCAGCAGCTTCGAGGGCCGTGGTTATTCCGCTTATCCCTCCTCCAACAACCAAAATGCTTCCACTTGCAGGGGTTGCTTTGTCTTCTGTCATGCTATCCCTCCGTGCATTAAAAGTTAATAGCTGTTTGTTAGTAACTGCTCAGGTTGCCAGGTTCACAGTTCACGGTTAGTGACTTGGCGTATCTTAAGAATTTGATGAATTCCGTATCCGATTCGAAATCGAAACCTTCTCGAAAACCCTGAACCGATGAACCGTGAACCTCTGAACCTGAGTAGTTGATATACGTTTTAAATGCTTGTCTTCACACGATATCCTTTATTTTTGAAACTGGAAACTTGAAACTGGAAATTTGTCGATGGCTTATACGGTAGATTTATATGATATCGGTCCGTAACAGACCACCAGGAATGATGAAAACCATCCATTGAATTATCCGGTGAACTATCCGGTGCAACTATCCGATTTCAAATTTCAGGCTTCGAGTTTCAATCCGGATATCACCCAATAGCATTCGCGCCTGTTAAAACTTAATAAAACCTCCAGGCATCTTACGACACCTGGAGGTGTTTGTAACCGACTGATGAATAGCCGAACAGGTTATTAATCAGAAATGATCTTGATATAGTCTTTCTTGAATGTATCCCAAGTTGCTGCTTTCGGATCATACTTGGAGTTGACAAAGCAGAACCAGTTCTCATCATCCTGTCCCGGATAATCGGACTGATAGTAGAATCCGGGATAACGAGTCTCTTTACGGAACTGGATGTGACGCAGATGAGCTTCAACAGTCCAGATACGATGCTCGATTTCCCAGGCTCGCATGAGTTCATGGAGGTCACCGGCAGCCAGCTTTTCACAGTCTTCGCGCATGGTCAGGAGCAGATCCATGATGATTTCCAGGCATTTGCTACTGGTCTGATAGAATGTTGCCGTGCCTGCACCGTACTCATGGGTGGCTTTCATAAGACGCAAAGCCATTCCGGAAGGCTTGACATAGGCAGGGTTAATATCCTCGTCCGTAGTATATTCATAGTTGTCAAGATATGTTCTTACCGGCTTGTAAACCAGGTCAACAAGCTCTTCTTTAGACTGGCTTATGGCAGGTGAAAAATCTGCATGGTCCTTGGCATATTTTACCATTTCTTTTGCAACCGTACGGCCTTCGGCATGTGAACCGGAAGAGAACTTATGTCCCGAGCCACCGACACCGTCACCTGCAGTAAACAGGCCGTTGACTGTTGTCATCCTGTTGTAAACCTTGCCGTTGTCAGCCTTGATTTTGTATGAATCAGGCACCCAGTCATAATCAGGGCCGGAAGTCCATAGTCCGCAGCAGCCTGAATGTGATCCAAGGAGATAGGGTTCTGTAGGCATAACTTCGGAGTTTTTCTTTTCAGGCTCGCAGTTCTGTGCACACCAAAGATTAGCCTGTCCGCATGTCATATCAAGAAAGTCTTCCCATGCTTCAGACTCAAGGTGCTTGAGCTCTTTTTTATCCATGGTCTCGCCCAGTTTAGCAAGAGCTGAAACTGTATCCATGATAATCGGCCCGCGCCCTGCTTTCATCTCAAAAAGCATCAGGTGGTTTCTAAGACAGGTCGGTGTAACAGCAGCGGTTCCATAAGGTGCATATTTTTCAAGCTCTGCTTTGGCAGTATCACTTCCTGCAAAAGCCTCTCCCAGTCCGTTAAGGGTTTGGGCTTTGAACAGGAGGAACCATGCACCCACAGGACCGTATCCGTCTTTAAAACGGGCCGGGGTGAAACGGTTTTCCATCATGGTAAGCTCTGCACCGACTTTCATGCACATGGTATAAGTAGAGCCGG
Organism: Desulfobacterales bacterium; assembly: GCA_030613225.1. The sequence goes on along the minus strand of JAUWMJ010000107.1, from coordinate 4,469 downwards.
CGTTCCATACAGGATACCATGCACGTCCCTTACCTTCACCAACTGACCGTGGCTGATAAATATTAACCGCACCGCCGCAGGCTACCATCATTGTCTTACACTTGATGATATAAATCTTGTTCTCGCGGACGGAGAAACCGACGGCACCGGCAATCTGGTTTTCGTTGTTGGCATCAAGGAGAAGCTCGACGATAAAGCATCTTTCTATAACGTTTTCTTCTCCAAGGGCAAGTTTTGCTGCCTCGGCAACGATCCTTTTATAAGACTCGCCGTTGATCATGATCTGCCACTTGCCTGTTCGGACAGGGGCAGCACCGCCTTTTAAAGTACCCAGCTTCTGGCCTTTTTTCCCGTCCAGGGTTTTCCCCTCTTCCGACTTCTTCCAGACGGGAAGTCCCCATTCTTCGAACAGATGGACTGAGTCATCCACATGACAGCCCAGGTCATAGATAAGGTCTTCACGGACAAGTCCCATGAGGTCGTTTCTGACCATGCGGACATAGTCTTCAATTGAATTTTCACCAACATAAGTATTAATAGCCGACAGGCCCTGGGCAACTGCACCGCTTCTTTCCATGGCGGCTTTATCGCACAGCAGAACGGTCTGGTCATCGCCCAGCCATTTCTTAATTTCAAAAGCAGTGCCGCAGGCAGCCATTCCGCCGCCGACGATCAAAACGTCAACTTCTCGTTCTTCAACTTCCGGATCCCTAACGGCCTTGGTTTCACCCGTAGGTTTGTTTGGTAATGCCATATTATATCCTCCTTAAAAATATGTATAATCGTAATTAGTTTTTCCGGGTTAAAATACAACCTGCTTAGACAGTCTCCTGAGGCGTCGGAAGAGTATAACCGTCAGCTTCTTCTGTTGAAAGCAGGCCGCTTTCAATGTCATTGCCTTTCAGATCCGGATAGGCGTTGGCAGAACCCTCAGGGGTTGTCCTGATGGGGAACTTAAAGCGTTTGATAAGTCCGTTTCTGAACTTACATGTCCACATAACATCTTCGGTACCCAGCATCGGCATTATGCTGCTTCCCAGGGGTACAAAGTCAGAGTAACCCCTTACTTCAATTGCCTGGGTGGGACAGATCTTTACGCATGAAAAGCATTCCCAGCACTGATCCGGTTCCTGGTTGTAAGCCTTCATTTCATTAGGTTCGAGAACCATCAGGTCGTTGGGACAAATATACATACATGCTGTCTTATCCCCACCTTTGCAGCCGTCACATTTTTCTGAAATTACAAAACTTGGCATTTATTATACCTCCTAATTTTGTTTTGTATTAATTATTTATTAATTAATTTCCTATACCAATTTTTACTAGAGCCCTATGTTTTTAGCACCTCCCTTCATAACTTTGCCCAAAATAAAATCCTTTTTGGTGTGGTCTAATTTTGATGAACTTTTAAAAAGTCCGATTTAGACGGTTTCGTAATCCGCCGCAGGCGGACCAAATTCCCCAGCTAAAAAGCAGCTGGACAAGAAAGACGTGTCCCGCTAAAGCGGGATAATCATGAGGCGTACTTATCGTAGGTTGAATGATTACGAAATGCAGCACAACGTACCGCTGAACTGAAGCGGGAGACTTTTTACGAGACCGTCAATCAATTTTGGTTGAAACTTCTCCATCATGATATAAATTTAAAGAGAAGTATCTTTATTTACACAGTTTAGTATTATGAATATTTTTGCATGCAAGAAAATATCTTTTAAATTCAGGAAGATAATATCTTTTAAATTCAAGAAGATATCGCTCAAGCAAGCTAAACCCAATATCACTCAAACAATTGGCTGTCAAGAACTTTTGGTCAAAGATTTTAAAATATATGCGGCTTTGTGTTTTGAAACATCCAAAACGCAATATGTGCATTGTACGGCATATATAAACACAACATAGGGTGATAGTTTGGGTTGAGTGCGAGATAAAACAAATTCTCTTTACAACCAGGTCTGTTTGTCCTATAAAGCCGTGCACAATGTCATTAGATTAGGCAATCAGCTTTCCCTTTAAAGATTCGAGACCATTGAAAAAATGAGTAAAACTAAAAAATGTCCTTCAAATAAAAAACTTATTGTGGGAATAGGATCAGCACTGGTGGACATTCTCGCTTATGAAGGGGACGATTTTCTGGAAAGAACCAACGCTGTAAAAGGTGGAATGACCCTTGTTGATAAGGATTTCATTGAACAGACTCTGTCGAAAATAAAAAGTAACACTTCCATACTGCCTGGAGGTTCAGCCTGTAATACAGCTGTAGGCATAGGAAAGTTTGGCGGGCAAGCCCGTTTTGTCGGGAAATGCGGCTGTGGTTCCATGGGCAATCTGCTTAAATCCAGTCTGATAAAAAATAATGTTGAACCTTTGCTTTTTACATCCTCACTACCCACAGGAAGGGTTCTTTCCATCATTACACCGGATGCACAGCGGTCCATGTTTACGTATCTTGGCGCCTCATCTGAAATAAAGCCTGATGAAATATCAACCGGTTGTTTTGATAATGCATCGATTGTTCATATTGAAGGATATCTGGTATTTAACAGCGACCTGATACTGGCAGCGTTAGATTCCGCCAAAGAAGCCGGCGCTCTTATCTCCCTGGATCTTGCCAGCTTTACGGTTGTTGAAGAATCGAAAGATATCCTTATAAAAATTGTAAAAGAATATGTTGATATCCTTATAGCTAATGAAGATGAGGCCCGTGTGTTTACAGGATTTACTGATGAAATAAAAGCTGTCGGAGCTCTTTCTGAGGGAGTTGAAATTGCAGTTTTAAAGGTTGGAGAACGTGGAAGCTATATTTCAAGCAAAGGTAAAATTATAAAAATTGCCCCAAAGGCAGCAGGTACTGCTGTTGACACAACCGGTGCGGGTGACCTTTGGGCTTCCGGTTTTCTTTTCGGATTTGCAAATGGATACCCGCTTGAAAAATGCGGTGAACTCGGCTCTGCATGCGGATCGGAGGTCTGCCGGGTTATAGGTGCTCAAATTCCTGAAGAAGGTTGGGAGAGAATAAAAAAATTGCTTGAATAAACGGTGACCGTTCACGGTTCAGGGTTCACGGTTCAGAGGTTAATTGCTTTGCGATGATTTTCTTTGGTTGAGATTTGCATTGAACTTCGAACCTATGAACCTTGAACCTTTGAACCGTGAACGGTTACAATAAACGCAATGGAGGAAAAATGGCAAAGAAAAGAAAAATAAAGATATCGCGAAAACAGCTTCTCACTGAACCGGATGAATTTATAACTTTCTCATCCAAATTGCTGAAGTTTATTATAGATCATAAAAATCAGATAACAATTGCCGTGTCTGTTATTTTTTGTTTTATACTGGCATTTTCCGGCTGGAGATATTTTTTAAATAAAGCTGAAGACAAAGCTTCTATATCCCTTGAACGGAATATAACCAGATACGAATCAGTTAAGATGAAAGAGGGTGCTAACAAGGCTTATCTTGAGGTGGAAAAAGATTTTCAGTTGTTATTGAAAAAATATTCGGGCAAGCATGGCGGAAAACTTGCACGGGTTATTTTTGCAAATATTTGTTATATTGCCGGAAAACCGGATGAAGCTATTGCTTTATACAAAAAATCGTTGAGGGATTTTGATGACAAACCATTTATTAAAAATCTGATTTTAAACAGCCTGGGTTATGCGTACGAAAAGAAGGGAGATTACGCCGGTGCTATACAATACTTTGAAATGACTGCCCATGGACCGCAGCCTGATCTGAAAAATGAAGCCTGGTATAATCTTGGTAGGCTTTATTCCCGGGAAGGTGATAAAGAGAAAAGTTCAAAAGCATACAGTAAAATCGTTTCTGATTTTACAAATTCAATATACTTTGATCTCGTAAAGGAAAAGCTGGCATACCTGTAATCTTAGGCGTTCACGGGTTCAAAGGTTCAGAGGTTCAAGGTTCCATTTTCGTTCCCTGGCTGCATTTGGAACGTGTATTTATAAGAAAAACGTCATCTTCGACAGGCCTAATCCACAATTTGGGGCCAAATTTGCAATTACTTCAGACTTCGTAATTTACCCTGAAAATAACTCCGTTTTTTGGACACTATATGGGGTTTCAGGTGTCAGGTGTCAGGTGTGAAAACACAAGGGCTGGCCTGACACCTGACACCTGGATGCCTGTGTCCAATTATCATGCAATTTAGCGACATTTAAAGGTTCACAGTCATTTTATCAAGCTGAATGACGAGTTCTGTACTTTGGAAAATGACCATGTTCAACGAAGACTTTGGATCTTCAATGCCTTCTTTGCCCTTAACCCTGAACGTTGAACCCTGAACCCTGGTCGCCTACGTCGCCGCCAAAGGCGGGTAAACCTGTGAACGGTTATCTGTAATCAAATAAAAAACGGCTAACCAGGACCATCCCGGTTAGCCGTAAAAGGAGGAAAACAGATGAAGAAATTGTTTGTTGCTTTTTAGTAATGCAAATTTCCTGCCAAACTAT
>JAUWMJ010000022.1 GCA_030613225.1 Desulfobacterales bacterium | reverse complement strand
TATTTTGCGATTCCATGGTATATCAAGGTCTCTGGTCATTTTTGTAAGGTGAATAACTATGTCTGAATTTAAGTGTCAAAGAATTTTATCCATTTTTCCTGCTTGACACACTTGTTGCATTTCTTTAAATGTTCTTGATTTATATTTTAAAAACAACTTATATTCAGACCTCGTTATTCACCTTAATAAAAATGACCGGAGACCTTGATATACCATGGAATCGCAAAATAATTAGACACCAGGCCGGTCTGGGTTATAAGGTTCAGGGTTCCCGGTTCAAGGTTAAGTGCTTAGCGCTTTTTTTCTTACCTATTGATTCCTTTGGGTTAATGTGATGGCGTATAACCTCTGAACCTTTGAACTGTGAACCTTTCAACCAAAAGCATAGACTGAAAACGGAGCTTTTTGTCCAAAATATTGCACCATGATACGCTATAATCTACGAGGTCTGTATTCAGATATTTCCCCACAATTTATGATCATTTCTGTTTTCAGATATTGTGATTTTAATTTTTATTTTATTTAAAACTCGGACTTTTCGTTCAGACACTATGTATGTGATAAATGTGAAAACTTTTTCACACAGCAATTTGGGTAGGATACTGATCTTCCTTTAAACATGGTTCGTGTTGTCGGCAGGTCGGTCCAAAGCATATCAGGGGGGCACCGTCACCAAAGATATTATACATCATGGTATTGAGGTGCTTTCGAAGCACGGAATAGGAATAACAGGCAGTAGCAATTTCATAATTTTTATTTACCATTCTTTTTCTTCGCATGGGCGACTTTAATACTTCCCTCACACTTTGAACTGCTTTTTTGTTTAAAAATCCGTCAATAGCAACCAGGTCAAACCCTTTGGGTTCTATATCTCTTACATAAGTATCGTAGCGGTTGATCAGTATCGGTTTTTTAAAGTAAACAGCTTCAAGAAAAGCATTTCCGAACCCTTCTGTAAAACTGGGAAATGTAATAAAATCTGCATGGGAATAGATGTTCCACAGAGAATATTTCTTTTGACGGTCTCCGTTATTATTCCACGGGCTCGCTATGTGGCTTTCCGCAATACGAAGATCTACACCATGATCGGATGCATGCTCTTTAATCCACTCGACATATTCAAAGCCTTCGTCTCCGCATTCATGAGATATAACCAGTTTGCAGCGCTTATTATCCAATGCTTTGACCAGTTCAATGGCAAGTTCTATCCCTTTTCTCCTTATAACGCGTGTAGGCTGCAGAATCATTATGTTATCAATTTTCAAACCAATTTTTTTTCGAAACTCTTCGGTACGTTTTCCATTCATTAAGGGCGGATTTTCGAAGTCCAGGACATTGGGAATAATCGTTGCCGAAATCCCCCTGCGATGGGCCAGTTCTTTCTGTGCGGCAGAATTAATGACCACATGTTCAATGTTGGAAAGATCAGGTGGGAAAGCCATGTGAAGATATTCGCCAACGGCATTAACGGAAAAACGGGTCCTTTCCCAGTAAAAATCATGATGATGAGCAATGGTGGGAATCTGTGTTTCAGAAATGTATTCCGCTAAAGCTATCCCTAAAGGTATATTCATCGGGATAGTTAGGGCGTTTTCAACTACTAAAAGCTCGATGTTAAACTGCTCGATAAATTTCTCGAGTTTAAACTTTAAATACAATCTTAAGGCGTGAATTGATTCGGTTACGGAAGATTTTCTCTTTTTTTCTCCAAAAACCCTCTCGTTGATCCATACATTTTGTTCATTCTGAAAATGCGCTTCTGGGACAAGAAAGCTTTTTTCCTTTTCTCTATCCAGTTCTCCGGCAAACCAGAAACAGGTATGCCCGCTTTTTTCAAAAACCTCAGCCCATTTGCTCGATTCCAAAGAGACTCCGTCTGTTCCTGCAAAGCGTGTTGAAATGAATCCTATGTTCTTGCTCATCTCTAATCCTTTAATATAATAGTTGAAGTCTGAAAAGCATGAGTATCAAAACTAGTTGCAAGCAAAATTTATACCAATTTGCCTACATTATATTATAGTATTAATTTTCAGATAGTTATCTCAAATCTACCTTTTCCTGGTCCAGAATGTTGGGAATAAAATACCTGAATTACGTGATTATAGGAAAAGTTTTACATAATTTTAATTGATGCTATCGTAAAAAGTCAAAAACCCTCTCTCCTTGTCGAAGATCCAGCTTCTGTGAGAGGGGAGGGGAGAAGGTTGACCCTATTCCTCCTACTCGGGCAGACAGGCTTGTCAAGGGCGAAGCTTGGCGAAGCCTGGCTTCCTGCGCCCAGAATCCGGAATTTGAGCCAATTTATAGCAAAATTCCGTCTTGACAATAAAGCAGCTATACCGATATCTTAATCCCACTCGCTTGTATGATAATGAAAATTGCTGTTGGGTTTCCAATCTCCTTTGCTTTGAGAATATGAAAATAAAAAAAATCGTAATCGGTTTTGCTGCTCTGCTGTTGAGCATTCCATTGATCCATTGCACTTCTCACAAAACCCGCACCTGGCACAGTAAAGCGAGCGGCCCGGAACAGGTGCCGGAGAAAACCCGACAGATGGTGGAAACCATCATTTCTCATGGAAAAAGCGTGGAAAACAGCGCCAGGCTTTCCATTGCCTATCCCTATGACCGTACCGTATTTCCACCTGAAATTGCCGCACCGGAAGTGGCATGGACCGATGCTGACCCATCATCTGAACGCTGGCTGGTCTCGGTTGAATTCGGCAACGGGACCCGTCCGGTATACTCGCTGACCAACAGGCAGCACTGGGCCCCTGACAAAAAAATATGGGACCTGATCAAGGCCAATTCCGTGGACAGTGAAGCCCGAATAACGGTTTATGGATTTGAGGATAAACAGGAATTTCGCATAACCGGTAAAAACAGCATCCGGATCTTTACGTCAAAAGACCCTGTTGACGCATCGATTTTCTACCGCCAGGTTCCGCTTCCCTTTAAAGTGGGAAAAAAGCATTTTAAAAAGATGAAGTGGCGCCTGGGTGACATCTCCTCATACGAAAAGCCTTCTGTTGTCATGGAAAATCTTCCCGTGTGCGCCAGCTGCCACCTTTTCTCAAAAGATGGCAAATGGATTAGCATGGAGATGAATTTTAAAGGCGACAGCGGTGCCCACTTGATCACAAAGGTCAGAGAAACCATTAATCTGTCTGAAAGGGATTTTATCTCATGGAATGATTTTCCAAAGCCGGAACTCCTTCCCAAGACCAGGGGGTTGTTTGCAAAGATGTCTCCATCCGGAAAATACATGGTCAGCACGATTCATGAGATATCCTATGCAGCGGTGACCAATGATCATGCTTTCAGTCAGCTTTTTTTCCCCACATACGGGGTGCTGGCCTGGTATTCGACTGACGAAAAAAAGTTTGCCCTTCTGCCCGGGGCTGATGATTATGATGTAGTACAGACAGATCCCAGCTGGAGCTGGGATGGAAAAAAAATCGCTTTTTCAAGAGCTGAAACAAAAAACCAATACCACGACGATATTGCGAACATTCGCACCCATATGGAGGATGCGAACATCCACCAATTGAATGCGCGGTTTCCCATCCAGTTCGATCTGTACCAGGTCCCTTTCAATAAGGGAAAGGGGGAAAAGGCGGTGCCTGTCAGAGGAGCCGGCCGCAACGGGATGAGCAACTATTTCCCACGGTATTCGCCGGATGGACGATGGATTGTCTTTACACAAAGCAGGACCGGCATCATGCTGCAGCCGGACAGCAAGCTTTTTATTATCCCTGTCCAGGGTGGTGAGGCAAGAAAGATGCAATGCAACCGTGCCCTTTTCAACTCCTGGCACAGCTTTTCACCCAACGGAAAATGGATACTGTTCACCTCCAAGGTCAATACGCCGTTTACTGAAATATTTCTTACCCACATCGATGAAAACGGCATGGACACACCGCCTGTGTGCCTGTCTCGTTTCAGCGATGAAAATTTTGCCGCCAACGTTCCTGAGTTTGTCAATATAGGGCCGACAGCCATTAAAAGCATTCGACTTTCCGAAATGGAATAGGAAGGAAATAAAAGAAAAAGGAATCTCAACGATGAATAAAAAAAAATTGTGGCAGATCCTGATCTTTATTGTCCTGGCAGGTTGCGCCACTTTCAAGGCAAATGAATTTGCAGAAAAATACGGGCCAATGCAGACAATAGACCGGACCGTTGAAACCCTGGCGCCGGGTAAGGTCTCTTTTTATGCGGATGTGCAGCCCATCCTGGAAAAACGCTGCGATGTATGCCACAGCTGCTATGACGCACCCTGCCAGCTGAAGCTCACCAGTTTTGATGGGCTTGAGCGTGGCGGCAGCCGAAAACTGGTTTACAATGGTGCCCGGTTGAAGCGGGATATTCCCACCCGTCTGTTTGTCGACGCCCATTCCGCGGAGGGCTGGCGGGAAATGGACTTTCACCCTCTTCTCAACGAGAGAGACCAGACCCCTGCAGCCAATATTGAGAATTCGGTTCTCTATATGATGCTTCAGCTTAAAAAAGAACATCCGCAGCCAACAGCCGAATTGCTGCCCGCATCTTTTGATATCGGCATTGACCGCGAGCAGACCTGTGCAACTGCTGAAGATTTTGAAGCGTACAAAGAGAAGTATCCGTTGTGGGGGATGCCCTATGCCCTGCCCGGTCTTACTGATGATGAGCATGAGATCATCATCAAATGGCTGAGACAGGGGGCCCTGATCACCAAAGGCCCGGAAATGTCGGAAGAGGCACGACAGATTATCAATCGGTGGGAGGATTTTTTCAATGGCAGCTCCCTGAAAGAGATGCTGGTGTCCCGCTATATTTATGAGCACCTGTTTAATGCCCGCATCCACTTTGACGCCCTTCCAGACCGGGAGTTCTATCGCCTGATTCGATCAAAAACGCCTCCAGGTGAAAAGGCGGTTGAGATCAACACGGCAAGACCCTATGATGATCCAGGGGTGGATCAATTCTGGTATCGGTTTCAAAAAGTGGAAAGCGTTATCGTGGCCAAAGACCACACGGTCTATCATTTGAACGATCAGAAGATGGATCGCTATCGGGAGCTTTTTCTAAAAAACGATTATGAGGTGAACCGCCTGCCCTCCTATGAACCGAAAATTGCGTCCAACCCGCTAAAAACATTTGCCGACCTGCCGGCAGGAGCGCGGTATCGCTTTTTACTGGATGATGCAAGGTATATCGTGATGGGGTTTATCAAGGGGCCGGTCTGCCGCGGCCAGATCGCTCTCAATGTAATCAATGACCATTTTTTTGTCGCATTCTTTGATCCGGAAAAAGACAAGATCAGCAATGATACCCGTTTTCTTGCCGAGGTCAGCGATTTGCTGGCCCTTCCGGCTGAACGGGAGAGCAAGATCAATATCGTGGCCTGGTTAAATTATTCCGCTAAGCAGAAGAAATATCTTGATGCCAAGGAGCAATACCTTAAAGATCTGCACCCGGACAACCTGGGAAATGATATGGAGATCATTTGGGACGGAGATGGGTATAATGACAATGCCCTGCTGACGGTTTTCAGGCATTTTGACAGCGCCAGCGTTGAAAAGGGGTTTATCGGCGATTTCCCCAAAACCGGCTGGGTCCTCGACTTCCCCCTCCTTGAACGGGTCCATTACCTGCTGGTGGCTGGTTTTAACGTATTCGGCAATGCAGGACACCAGGTTAAAACCAGGCTTTACATGGATTTTCTCCGCATGGAAGGCGAAAATAATTTTTTAAGCTTTCTTCCAAAGGACAAGCGGAAAGAGATACGGGCTGAGTGGTATCAAGGCGCTAAGGCTGAATTTATAAATTATCTGCAGAATCCCTTTTACGGCCTTGAACGGGAAACCCGTATCCATTTTGCCACAGATGACCCTAAAAAAGAGTTTTTTAAAATGCTCCATCAGCATGTGAAACCCCACGCCAATGTGGTCGACTACCTGAACCGCTGCCCGGATGGGGACTGCGTGGATATGAATGCCGGACCTGTGGAGCAGGGGGTGGACCGCATCCTGCAAAAGGCGTCAAGCATAAACGGCCCCGAGATACAGATGGTGCCGGATGTGACCTTTATTCATGTTGTGGCCCAAAACAGAGATGACGACCTGGCCTACACAGTTATCCGCAACAAGGCCATGAGCAACAATTCTTTCATGTTCGGCGAGGACAGGCGGCGAATTGTTGAGGACGACACCCTCACGCTTGTAAAGGGACATGTGGGCAGCTATCCCAATGCATTCTGCCGTGTCCACATCGATCAGATACATAACTTTGCAGAGGATTTTATGAAGATTAAGGATCAACTCACCTATTACAATTTTGCAAGACAGTACGTCGTCAGGCGAACCAGTCCCAACTTCTGGGAGGAGGCGGACTGGCACTACCAAAAGTATCTCAAAGAGCAGCCCGTTGATGCCGGTCAGTTTGATATGTTCCGGTTCAACCGCATTGCAAATAAGTCGGATTCCAAATTCGAATGGTAATCCGATAGCAAATGATGAGGTCGCTACCAATGGCCATCGCTCTATTGATGGCTGCCTCGCCTCTATTTACAAGGCATTCCCCAACCAGCGCGTTGTAGACTTGGTTTAGCTTATGAAGGAGTTTGAGCAGGCCAATAGGTAGAGAATAGGATATAAAAAATGTATGAAATTTGACAAACAAAGAAACTGAAATTAACTCAATTAATGAGGTGTAACTTATTTTAGCAGAAAAGCGCACATCTTTAGCCGTGATGCGAACAGGTATAGCTGTGTTGAAGTCAAGTAAAATCGAACACTTTTCTTAGGCTGTTTTTTGAATTTTCAAATGCACCCCTACCGTTTTATTCTCTTTATTACTTCGTCTACCCTGGGTCCGCAAAATTTCCCCTGACAAAAACCCATTCCCGCCCTGGTGCGCATTTTTACAGCCTTTCTTGTTCTGATATCGATGTTTCGAGTCAGAGCATCTTTGACCTCCCCTTCTGTTACACTTTCACAACGACATACTATCCTGTCATCGCACGGAGCAAGGTCTATCCGCCGTTTAATCTCCGCTGCATCAAAACTGTCAGACTTTATAATAGATTCCCGATAGGGATCAAAACTATGCTTTTGTTCCAGGCTTATACGCTTTTTAATTATATTTACAATCATTTCAGCAACCGCAGGGGATGAAGTTAGACCGGGAGATTCTATTCCTGCTGCATTTATAAAACCGGGATATTCTTCTTTAATTATAAAGTCTCCAGTATTCGGAGTCGGACGTATGCCCGAGAAGGTTTTAAGCTTCTTCTTAAGATCGAATCCGGGCAGTGACTTTCGAGCGGTATCTATTATATATTCAAGGGTCATCTCATCTGTGTCTGTGTCTTCTCTGTTTTCAACTTCTTCCGAGTTGGGGCCCAGCATCAGATTACCATGATATGTAGAGGTCACAAGTATCCCCTTCCCCTTCTTTGTCGGAACCTGGAATATTACAGATTTAACCGCATCTCCGGTACCTTTCTGAAAAAGAATATACTGCCCCTTTCGGGGAATAATATTAAAATAATCCACACCTGCCATTCTTGAAACATAATCTGAATAAATACCGGCTGCATTTATCACAGTATGGGTTTTAATTTTCTTCCTGTCTGTAATCAGCTCAAAATTATTCTCCATTCTTACAATATCGTAAACCTCATGTTCAAGAAAAAGGTCAACACCATTGGTAATGGCATTTTCCGAAAGAGCAATTGTGTACTCATAGGGAGAGGTAACACCAACATCTCCCGCAAAGAGAGCATATTTTACATCGGGGTTCAGATTCGGCTCCAGTTCCAATATCCTGTCACGCTGAATTATTTCAAGGTCTTTTACGCCGTTCTTTTTGCCGTTTATCAGAAGATCTTCTAATAGAAGGCGTTCTCCTTCATCGAAAGCAAGTACAAGGCCTCCGGTTTTTCTGTATCCGAAATTCAGATTATTGTTCAGATCTTCAAACATCCTGTTGCCGAGTACGTTCAGCCGCCCTTTCAGTGTACCGTTTTTTGCTGCATATCCGCCGTGGACGATACCGCTGTTTGCCTTGGATGCTCCGCTTGAGACATCATCTGTCTTTTCAATTAAACAGACAGTACCCTTGTATCTGCTTAAAGCCCTTGCGACTCCTGCGCCTGTAACACCTGCGCCTATTATTGCAAAATCATACATATAGTTTCCTGAGCCAATTGCAAAACTAGTAAAGTTTTGTATTGGAAATGCCAGTCATATAACCTGAATACCGAACTATAGAAAGAAGAGCCAATTCCAAAACGTCCCAGTTTGCCCAATCTCTGCGTCAGGCGAAAATTTTAATCCTCGAAATACTACATGTATTCCTGTGGTTAAAATTTTCGCCTTCCTTGACCTTGAACAAACTGAAACGTTTTGAAACTGGCTCTTTATTCATTAATTTTTAAATCCACAGAGTCTTTGTTTTCCACAGGAATACGGATAGAAAAGGTTGTTCCCAGACCAACGGAACTTCTGACATCTATTTCCCCCCCCATCTTTTTGATGATGCCGTAACAGATGGACAATCCCAGCCCTGTTCCCTTTCCCACCGGTTTGGTTGTAAAAAACGGATCGAATATTCTTGCAAGATTTGCCCTGGGAATGCCGGGGCCGGTATCGGCTATATCAACTATTACCTGGCTGTCTTCCATTTTGCTGATCGTTTCAATGGTTCCGCCGTCTTTTTCCATGGCGTCCAGGGCATTATTGATCAGATTTAAAAAAACCTGTTGCATCTCGGACATGGAGGCTTGAATGGCAGGCAGACTGTTTTGCAAGTTTGTGCGCAATTCCACATTGGAATACCTGGCCCGTTGGGATGAAAGGCTCACAACTTCCTCAATCAGTTCATTCACCTGGACGGCCTGGATCCTTGAATCTGTTTTTCTGGCAAAACTCAGCAATTTGTGCGTGATTTCCTTACAGCGTTTTCCTTGTGTATTAATCTGCTTTAATGCACGTTGGAATTCATCAAGATTTTCACTTTTTGCGAATTCCTCTTCTTCCAGCAAATCCCCGACCCATCCTGCCTCTTCGACCATGATGGCAACGGGATTATTAATTTCATGGGCAATCCCTGCTGCCAATTCACCAACAGATGCCAGTTTGCCGGTTTCAATAACCTGCTTGTTCATCATCTCTTTTTCTTGGTCAGCCAGCACGATATATTTAACGGTTTTCCGGGATAAAACAAATGCCATGGTGATGATGGCAAATCCTCCAAGTATAAAAATGATGATAGCAATATTCTGAGCATGCCTGAGTCCTGAAAGGGCATCGGCCGAAACCTGTTTATACACTAAAAGCCAGTCTTTATCCTTCAGGAAAGCAGCCACAAAGATGCTTTTGGTTCCGGACTCGTCAAGGCGTTCTTCAGTTAGGACTCCGTCTATGGTCACTTCTTTTTCGCAGTTATAAAAGTGGCCGTAACATCCTGTAGTAGGTTTAAAATCATAGCTCGGCTTGGTTTGAAATTCGCCTTTTTTATTTAAAATAAAGGCAAATCCGGTCTCACCGATACGAATACTTTCCACAAGGCGATTAAAGGCCACAAAGTCAATGGTAGCCCTGAGTATCCAGGGCCGGCCTTCCCAAACGTTTTTTACAGCAACGATAAAATGGGGCAGACCGCGTAATCCTAAAAAAACATCGCTGATAACATAATCATGCTTCATGGCTTTTTGAAACCAGTCCATCTCTGCATAAAGGGCTTGTCCAAGATTGAACGGCCCGGCATAAGCGATTTGTTTGCCCTGATTGTCGACTACGCCCAAATCAACAAAAACCGAGCTGTATTCCTGCCGCAGAGTTTTTAATTTATCTTTCAGGAATGCTTCGTTGCTTAACTCGTTTAAACTGAAACTAACGGACATAAACTTTACTTCCGCAAGTTTTTCTTTTAAAAAATCATCTATCCGCTGTTGATGCTTCTGCACCAGTTCCTGGAGATGGGCCAAAACCTTTTCACGATATGAGTTGCGAAACTGATAATAAATTGTACTGCTGACAAAGAATACCGGAATAAAAGAAACAATGATGATTGTAAGCATAATATTCCGTGTCAGAGCTTTGTAATAAGGATCCATTATATTTTATTTTTTGACTAATTGAGCTTTAATTTAGCTGCTCGGGTTGTCAGGTTAATAAACTGAATGTTAAAATCAGCCGGATTTAGCTTGTTTTTTAATTAACAATTCGCAATTAACTATTCACAATTCTCAATTTGATTTTAATCCCGCTTGCAGCGGGATCAATTGTGAATTGAAAATTGATAATTTTTAACGATAATAGCCCCTTTTTCTTTTAATCTGATGGCTATGCTACTGAACCGTGAACCCTTGAATCTGTGAACAGTTGCCTTTATTTTATACACAGAGCTATTAAATTGTTCAAGTAAATTCATTTAATAACAAAGTAGCGTCTATGGGAGCATTACCTGTTTGTTAAAATGGTTTTCACCCATTAAATTCTTTATTTTTGAGCGAAAACCTCGGAATCGGGTTTCGGGTGTCAGGTTTCAAGTGTCAGTATTCAGCACCAAGGCCCCTGACACCTGAACACTGAAACCTGAAACCAAAAAGTCTTGGAAAGCCATTAACAAACTGGTAATGCACCCGTGTCCATCCACTTAACCGCTTACAAGAATCGGCATGCCCATCAACGGCCAAAGAACGTACACAGCGAAAGCGGTTACGATCATCAATATTATACTGGCCGGAATACCATAGAGAAAAAACTCTCCGGTTGAAAATTGTTTGGAATCATAGGCAATGGCATTGGGAGCTGCACCCACAAGAAGCAGAAAAGGCATGCCGGCTACAATTAGTGATGAGAAGAGGATTACCTCTCCGGCTACACCCAGATAGGGTGCTATGACCAGAGCCACAGGAAGCGAAATGGCTATGGCTGCAACATTCATGATAAAATTTGTCATCATCATGACGAAAAATGCAATGCTTAAAACAAATATAAACCAGTGAGATTCTTTAAACATAGACAGCCAGTTGATAGCCAGCCATTCGGCAGCGCCGGTTTCCCAAAGGCAAAAACCGATACTCATGGCTCCGGCGAACAGCAGTATAATATTCCAAGGAATTTCTTCCAGATCGTCTATATCAAGAATCCCGGTGATAAAAAATAAAATGGTGGATATCAGAATAACGGCGGTTTTGTGGGGGGGATGAAAATCTGCAACAGTGGTTTTCAATACTGCGATTAAACCCAGAGACACGATGCATGCCCCGACAATAGAGGCGGCGATAATTTCATTTTTTGTAATGCCGCCCAGTTCCTTATAAAGTCTTTTAGCCTTATCTTTCAGGCCGGGGATGGTCTTTTTTTCAGGCTTTAACACCACCATAAAAAAGCCCCACAACAAAAAGGTCATGATCCAGCCTATTGGAAACATATAGTAGGACAACTCGAAAAATCCTATATCCTGGCCTGTGACATCTTTAAAAAAACCTAGTGCAACGGCCCCACGGGCAGCGCCAAGCAGGGTAACAATGGAGCCTGCTCCTGCAACGTATGCCATACCGATAAACAATCCTTTACCAAATTTGGTTTGTTTGTCACCTTCTCCGTACAGGGCATAAATGGCAACCAGTAGGGGATATACAGTGGCAGCAACAGCGGTATGGGCCATGATGTGAGTCAGGGCTGAAGTTAGAAGGAAACAGCCTAAATAAATCATGCTGGTTTTCTCACCGACAATAGAAAGCATTTTATAGGCCATCCGGCGGGTCAATCCGGTTTTGGTAAATACTATTCCGATAACAATCGAGCCAAATATAAACATCACCGAAGGATCCATAAAATCCTTGAAAGCCTCCTTGGCCGGACGAATGAAAAACAGCGCCTGCAGCACACCGATAGCCAGGCTGGTAACACCAATAGGCACCACTTCAAACACCCACCAGGTTCCAGCCAGCAGAAAGATAGCCAAAGCGCCTTTGCCTTCCCTGCTCAGCGCAAAATGTTTTCCCAGAGGGTCCACAGCATCGGGCCAGGCTGAACTGAAATAAACTATTGTAAAAAGCGACACTCCGGTTAAAAGAAAAATCAGGTTTTTCCAGTCAAACGTCCCTTCATCCATATCCATTCATATCCTCCTTCATTGAATTCTTAGATTTTCCGATTCTACCCCGAAAGCCGGTTGTTTTTCATTTGTGCAAAAGAGAGAAAAACTACGGTACATTGCTTATATTGCACCGATTTTTACAGGCTTTGCAATTACCATTTAACCGATATCAAGTCAAGGCTGTACTTCAGCTGATGGAACTTTTCTCTCGGCCGCACGTTACATCAATGCTGATTCCACAGGAATCAATTTACCTCTGGGGCTGGGCGCACGTCATATGGCGGCCGCAGCCTTAACACGAGCAACCAGATCTGTTGCGGTGGTGGTTTCCCTGAGTTCTGTAGTTAGAATATTTTACCAGGGCCAAATTGTTGCAGAAATTATTCCCGATATCTGGAAATTAGGAAGGGAAAGTGTTCAGATTGAGGGGCCTATTAATGAGCACAAGGTCGCCGGTCTCCGTATTTTTTCCAGTGAAGTTGAGAAAGATATGCCATAATCAAATCCGTATCCTTCCTAACAATCTCCGGCAGGGTTTATCTCATTATTCCTACCTTTTTCCCTGGAAAATAAGCATGATGGTTTCTTCCTGTTATGCAAGATGCCAAACTAACTTTCCTGTCAGAGAAAACTCTTACGTTTACAACCTGTAAAATTTATTGACATCTTATAACCTCCTCTAGAGTTAAGTATTATCAACTATCTAAATTAACAACTAATATCGCATTGCTATTATTGGCATGGCCTTTGCTATTTAACAAAGTAAAGAAAAATTTCTCACAATAAAAAATAACATAACAATAGCTAAGTAAAAGGCCTCTTTTGCAAATGAAATTTCGCCTGCCCAAAGCATCAAGAAAAAAATACCTTCCGATTTCTATTATTCTCATTTTGCTGATGATTGTTGCTTTATCAGGCTATTTGAGCCCTGCCGGTGACAGGGAAACGTCTGTGAGGATTCTCATTGATGATTGCGGGGGGAAGGTAGTTTTTTCACATCTTGCTCATCATCGTGATTACAAAATTTCCTGCGTTAAATGTCATCATGAAAAAGGTGGGGACCAGGTCGATTACATTGCATGCGATTTGTGTCATCCTGTCGCTTTTAACAAGAATTATATCGAAAATCATAAAAATTTTTTTCCTGATAAAAAAACCTGCGTCAGGTGTCATCATCTGGAATTTTTTAAAGCAGGCTTTGAACATTCTGAGCATGAAAGTTATGCGAGTGATTGCACAGATTGTCACCATGGATCTGATATCGAGCCTGAACCCCAGGCCTGCAAGTCCTGTCACTTAAAAGCCGAAGCTGAAAACATACCAAATCTGCAAGACGCAACCCATGACTGTTGCATGAGATGTCATGAAGATATCTTTGAGAAAGGTTTCAAGGGCTGCTCCAACTGTCATGCTAAAAAAGACATGAATAAATTTAAAGGGCTTTACAGCTCCTGTCTACCGTGTCACCAGGTTAAAAAGATCAAAAAGCTTATGCCGACAAGGACGGATGCTTTTCATAAACAATGTTTAAGTTGTCATAAAGAGCTACAAAAAGGCCCTTTTGGTGAAAATAGCTGCAATAAATGCCATTTTAAGTAAAGCACTATGAATAAGCCGACTATTTCTCTTACCACTGAATTCGAGGAAATAATCCGGGATATACCTCCGCCGGATGAAGTGCATATTCCTTTAAAAGGCCATATTCCCGGGATAGAAAGGAAGAAAAAAGTGCTCCAGGGGGCAAGGATTGCTGAACACCCGGAAGGTTATGCGGGAGATATTCATGCATCGCTGTCGGGTAAAGTGATAAATATAACACCTGCGTCTATCTCCATAAAGACAGACACCGAAGATTTGCAAACGGAGCCTGTCGATATATCCGGGATTGATCCGGATAAAGAACTTATTTCTGCCTTAAAGGGTCTTGGTATAGATACTAATAATCTTATCAGGGCAAAAACGCTCATCATAAACGGCTTTAATCCTGAGCCCGGCATAAGTGTTTTTGATCAGCTTTTGCGTGATCATCAAGAGACCCTTGAACGAGGCCTTGAACTTGTAAGAAGAATTGTTTCTCCTCCTTCTGCTATACTTGCAGTCCCAGGGCGAAGTACTGCCTACCTGTCAGGATGTATGACCTTTCATATCAAAACTGTTTATCCCAACAGTCTTAACCGTGTTGTAGTTAAATCTGTAACAGGTTTCGATAAGCCGGAAAACGTTACGACTGTGTCTATACCACAATTATATTATATTGGAAAAATCGTCGAGACCGGCCTGCCACTTACTGAGACTATTATAACAATAGGAAAGATCAATTACCGGGTTAAGATCGGTACTCCCATAAGGGTGATATTGGAATATGCAGGTATCAGTGTCCGGCCTGGGGATCGAGTTGTTTTAGGGGGACCTTTTCGGGGAAGTGCGGTTTACAGTCTGGATCAGGGAGTGGATAAGGATACTTATGGAATTTTAGTCATTCCTAAAGATACGTTTTTACCTGTTACGGACGCACCCTGTTTAAACTGCGGCGAATGTGTACTCAAATGTCCGTCTCGTATTATGCCGAATATAATCAGCCGCATGGCAGAGTTCGGGCTGTTTGAAAAGACCATAAAGTATGGCATAGACTCCTGTC
>JAUWMJ010000103.1 GCA_030613225.1 Desulfobacterales bacterium | reverse complement strand
AGAAAAGCAATTCGTGAGCAAAAAACCAGAGATTACTACAGACTCAATCTGCCATTGGAGACGGAACGATATGTTTTCAGGATTGCAGCCATCAAAATAGTAATGGACAATCCTGCCCGCTACGGGTATCACCTTTCACAGGAAGGTGTTTACAGGCCGCACAAATACGATATTATACATGTAAATATTAAAAAGGCGATTCAGATAACTGAGTTTGCACAGTTTTTTGGTACAGACTTTAAAGCTGTAAAGGAACTTAATCCGCAATTTCTCAAAAGCTATCTTCCACAAGGAAAATACACGGTGAATGTGCCTATAACTTCTTAAAACAGATCTCGTAAAATGCTAGGAAAATAGGTCTTTTTTTTGGACATTATCGGGCGTAGTGAAGCCTTTTCGGAGCATAGGTTTCAGGTGTCAGATTTCAGGCTGGCTCTCGCTTTTTTACTACTGACACCTGATCCGCCTCCGGCGGAACACCTGAAGCTTGAGTGCAGTGTCCAATTATTATGCAATCCTGCGTCACATAAGGGCTCGCCGCGATTTTTTTATGATTGATGACGAGGTCTGAACATAAAACTTAACACTTAAAACCCGATAAGTTCGACTTTTTACGAATTTATCAGAATTTAAAAGGCGTTAAAATTATATGAATTATGAATATTTCATGAGGAAAGCTCTAAACCTGGCGGAAAAAGCTTTATCAAAGGGCGAATTTCCCGTGGGATGTGTGATGGTGTATCAAAACAAGGTGCTGGTGTCAGGTTTACGAACTCACTCAAAAGGAACTATTATAAACGAAACAGATCATGCTGAAATAATAGCAGTGCGGCAACTTGCCCATAAAAAAGATATTGAAAAAAGCAAAGTGTCGGTTTTCTGCAACCTGGAACCATGCCTTATGTGCTATGGCGCCCTTATATTAAGCGGCATTGGCGAAATCGTTTACGCCTATGAAGATGTAATGGGTGGCGGAACATCCTGTGACCTGTCGATA
This sequence comes from Desulfobacterales bacterium, assembly GCA_030613225.1. Next base: position 7,533 of record JAUWMJ010000103.1, on the reverse strand, counting down.
CTTACCCCTTTGTATAAAAATACCCGGATATCAATAGTCCCGAACATATTGCGAATAGAGAGCTTAAAACTTTTTAAGACCTATTTTTTAAATCCTGAAACCAATTATTTGCACGACAGCCTTTTAGAAACATTTACCCTCAGCCAGTGATTGATGGCGCCATCGGCGATACTTTTTACGAGTTTATCAGTGATTGTTTCCATGCAATTTTTTTCTTGCTTTTTTTTCTTGCTTTTCGTATTCTTGTTATATATATGCCACTATCCGAATTGGTCAGGAAATTGGTTAAAACCTGTTCCTGACAAAACCAGCTAACATATTTACAAAAGGGGGCAAAAGCATAGCTATACACAGAAGAACAAATAGAGCAACCATTTCAAACAGGATAAGAGCAAATCAAAACATCAGAGCAAAGGAGGTAAGGGTAATTGATCCCGAAGGTAATCAGTTAGGAGTTATCCCGACATACAGGGCTCTTGCAACCGCTGCTGACCACGGTCTTGACCTAGTTGAAATTTCCCCTAATGCAGATCCTCCTGTTTGCAAGATAATGGATTATGGCCGGTACAAATATGAACAGACCAAAAAGAAACAGGAAGCAAAAAAGAAACAGACTATATTTCAACTCAAGGAAATAAAAGTACGCCCAAAGACCGGTGAACATGATCTGATGGTTAAAATTGGCCACATTAAAAAATTTATCGGGAAAAAAGACAAGGTTAAGGTAACTGTTATTTTCAGAGGCCGTGAAATAACGCTTTCCGCGCTGGGCAGGAAAGTTCTTGATCAAATCATCGAAAAAACAGATGATATTGCTGTAGTTGAACTGAGCCCAAAATTCGAGGGGCGGACTTTGGTTATGGTTTTGGCACCAAAATAGTCCTTAATTTAAAAGTCATTTTTCACCACTGAGCTCGCAGAGAACACAGAGAATATCTTGTATTAATAATTAGTTCTCTCTGTGACCTCCGTGTCCTCTGTGGTAAATTCGACTTTTTACGAATTCATCAAAAAGTGGCGTGGGCATATAGATTGTGTTTGCTCGCGCCATCTGTTTTTTATAAAGGTTTTTACAAAGGAGATAACATGCCGAAAATTAAGACAAATCGGGCAGCAGCAAAGCGTTTTAAAAAAACCGGGACCGGTAAATTCGTTTTTTCAAAGTCCCATGGAAATCATATATTAACAAAAAAGACTACCAAACGAAAACGTTCTTTACGGAAAAGTCAGATTATAGACAAATCTAATAAAAAGGAACTTAAACTGTTGCTCCCGAATGGTTAGCCTTGATGAATTCGTAAAAAGTCGAATTCATTAGGTTTTAGGTGTTAAGTTTTATGTTTTAGGTTAATGATATTATCTGTTTTAGTAGAGACTTAAAACTTAAAACGTTTCGTAAAAAGTAGTTTTTTGACTTTTTACGAAACCGTCATCATTTAGTATTTTATCCATTTTAGACGGGATAAGGAGAAATATAATGCGTATAAAAAGAGGTTTTAAAGCAAGAAAACGCCGGAAAAAGGTTTTAAAATTGGCCAAAGGATTTCGCGGAGGTCGCAGTAAATTATTCCGTACCGCCGCAGATGCTGTAGATAAGGCACTTATGTATGCATATCGAGACCGCAGAGCGCGCAAGCGAGATTTTCGAAGGCTCTGGATCGCCCGAATTAATGCTGCAACGCGTATGAATAATTTGTCTTACAGCAAATTTATACACGGGTTAAAGCTCGCCGACGTCAGGCTCGACCGCAAAGTTCTTGCCGAACTTGCCGTGTCCGACCCTTCCGGGTTTTCAAAAATAGCCAACCTGGCATCACAGCAGATATAGGCGCTTAGCAACATCATAAAAACAATCAGGTAGCCGTTCACGGCTTGAAACTTGAAATTAGAAAGCAGAAATTCAGGAGGCCAAATTTCCAATTTCTATTTTCTAATTTCAACGTTCCGTGAACACTGATCATTATCAGAACTAATTTTTCAGTAAATAGTACTTGTGATCGGTCTGGGCCAGGGATTTTTAATTGACGATCGACAATCTACAATCATAAATAGTCAATCCATATACAGACCTCGTAACTTATAGCGTATTATGTCGTAATATTTTGGACAGAAAGCTTAAGTTTCCAGCCGGGCATTTTGGTTAAAAGGTTCACGGTTCAAAGGTTCAGAGGTTGTCCGCCATTACATTAACCCAATGGAGTAAGGAAGAAGTACGAAAAACTTAACCCTGAACGGGGAACCCTTGAACCTTACAACCCAGACCGACCTGGTATCAAATTATTTTGCGATTCCATGGTATGTCAAGATCTCCGGTCATTTTTGTAAGGATAATAACGAGGTCTGTATTATAGATTGCCGGCCATTTTCAGCTGGTTTTTGGTTATGGCAAAATTAGATGAGAGTCCGATGAGTTCATGGTGTTTTATTATAAACGGCACATAAACAAGTAAATAGCTTCTTGGGCGTATCTTAATATCAGAGAGTTTCGGGAGCAGCCTTTTTCTTGGTTTCATAAAGCCGGCCAGGTTGATTTTCAGGCTTTCCACAGCTTCTGAAAACGGCAATGTTACCGGATAAAGTTCCGAGTCAGGAAGTTTGTATAGCGGTTTTTCCTGGGACTGGGAAAGTGTCATCTTTTGCGCAAGGGGCAGGAAAGTCTGAGGTCGAACCTTGAACGCAGGGGACCAGAAGCTAAACTTTTTATCATGCCACTCCTGCTTAACGACTTTGGGCAGGTTTGCAATTTTCACCAGGTCTGCATAGGATTTAAGGTCTATTTCAGACACATCCGCTCTTATACGCCAGAAAGGAAGATAGAGAATATTTTTTTCTTTTTCCGGAATATGTGCGAATTTAAGCTTTTTAAACCCCTTTCCATCAGGTTGCCATAGCGAATCACAGTTTCTGCAAATGAGGACCAGAGAGTCTCGACGCCCTTCCATATCCCAGCCGCAGTCAGGACACAGGGTAGGTAAGAACCCAATTTTCCAGTCAGGACGTCCTCCTGAAAAATTCGATACATCAAAATCGTCGGGCAATGATGAGGATACCGGTTCATTTAATATGGCATCATATACCCTGTTGCTTACGTAAAAGGGAGAATATATAAGACTGAGACTTTCACCTATATGTGCCTGGTGATAAACAGGTTTTGGCAGAGACCCTTTAAATCGCTTCTCAAATATACCCATTATTTTTTCAAATGGCTGATCAGGCTCAAGGAATCTGCCTTCAGTATCAGGCGTGACGAACTTTAGTTTAAGAGCCTGGCTGCGAAACCCCACGGAAATGGGAAAGAAAGGAGAATTGACTGCCTGGTGGCTGACATCTATAAATTTTTGCCTGACACCGCCTGGAACACAGGAAAAGAGCATCCCTTTAAAACGCCAGTAAGGGAAATATAAAAGCTTTTTATTCTCCGGAGCTCTGCTGGGCAGTGTGTAGCGAAAATAATCTTTTGTTATAAGATAAGATTTTACCCGGCAGTATTCGCATAAAAAAAGGCGGTCTGTCTCATCAAGGACAGCCGGCGCACCGCACTGGGGGCATTGGTAGTCTATAAGTAAACTATGCATTTTTCAAAGTGGTATACGAAAAATTGATGATTTACTATTGGCGATTGATGATTGAAGGATGAAAATCTTTTTTAAAAAAATGGACTGAGCGTAGCGATTTTCCACAAATCTACAATCATCAATCTACAATCAACAATTTGTTGATATGATGTCGTTAAGCGTCTAAAGCTTTTCACCGCACTCGTCGCAGTAAATTGATTCAGCCAGGTTCTCTGAACCGCATTTTGAGCAGGTTTTGGATTTTGGTTTTTCCTCTGCCGGATGACCGCAACGTGAACAGAACATGGCGTTAGGTGTCAGATTTTTTCCGCAATTTGTACACTGACTAAAAATAAGCTGCTGGTGTCCGCAGGATGGACAAAATTTTGCATTAGTCGGGATGGAATTTTGACATTCAGGACATGTAAACTTTTCCGTGCCGGCGATCTGCTGGGAAGCAGGTTTAGCCGATGCAAAGTACTGGGCAAACATGGCAGGCATCATCAATCCCATCCCCATTCCCATGCCGGTGCCTGATCCGCCTTCGGCTTCCGAGGCTTTTTCCATGGCCATGGCTGCTTTCATCTGCATGAGTTTATTCATGTCTTTAAAGACGCCCATACGGCTGCGGTCGTCAATGGCCTGCTGTACTTCGGGCGGTGGTGTAATGGAGTTCATATAAAGATGTGTCAGGCCGAGGCCGAAATGACTGAAATCCTTTTGCAATCGTTTGGCAAGCCCTTCAGACAGTTCGTCATATTTATCAGGAAGGGTAAGGATTGAGTCAATGGTTTCTCCCATGAAATCATTGAATCTGGATACAATAACACGATTTAAATATTCTTCAACTTCTTCGGTTGTGTATATACCCTGTGTACCGACAAGCCGGTTAATAAAAAGCACCGGCTGGACAATCTGAAGGTTGAACACACCAAAGGCTCTAAGGCGAATCAACCCGAGTTCGGAATCCTTGAATGCAACCGGATCTCTTGTGCCCCATTTGAGGTTTGTAAATACTTTCATATTCACAAAATAAACTTCGGCCCTTAAGGGGCTGGTCATTCCCCATGGAATGCTGATGATTTTGGTCAATATGGGAATGTTGGCGGTTTTCAATGTGTGTCTGCCCGGTCCAAAAGCTTCTACTGCTTTTCCTTTGTAGAAAAAGATTCCGGCCTGGCTGTCTCTTACCGTCAATTGAGCGCCGTATTTAATTTCACCGGAGCCTTTTTCAGGTATCCTGTGAACAAGCTCCCTGCCTGTATCATCAAACCATTCTATATTTTCTAAAAATATTAAGTTGTCTGTACCCATAGCAGTATTCTCCTGATTAGTTTCTTATTTGTAAATTTATTAGCTCACAGCTCACAGCTGATAGCTCATAGCTTGAAGGATTTAATCCTTTTATTATGAGCTATCAGCTATCAGCTATGAGCTCTTTCCCTTCTATCTTCGCAACTGATATTTCCTTATGGCCTTGTTGTGATCTTTCAGATTTGTTGTAAACTTGTGGGTTGTATCCTTTTTTGAAACAAAAAATATAAAACGTGTATTATCAGGATAGAGGGCGGCTTCTATTGCACTGGCTCCTGGGCAGGCAATAGGCCCTATAGGAAGCCCTTTTATTTTGTATGTATTATAAGGCGACCACGTAGTCAGGTGTTTTCTTGTAAGGTTGCCGTTAAAATTCTTTACGCCGTAAATTACTGTGGGATCGGCTTGAAGGAGCATCCCTTTTTTCAGGCGATTATGGAAAACAGAAGATATTAAGGGCCTTTCAAATGGTGCTCCTGTCTCTTTTTCAATAATAGAGGCCAGTATAACAACCTGATGGATCGAAAAGCCTATATCTTTCGCCCGCTTTTTCCATTTAGCGGTAAATACCGACCGGAACCGGTCAACCATTGTGGATATAATCTTTTCGGGCGTAATAACTTTTGGAAAATAGTAGGTTTCAGGGAAAAGATAACCTTCGAAAGTTTTGGCATCTATACCTTTTTCATGTACAAAAGAGGTGTCTGTTGCAGCCGCATAGAAATCGGTCCGGGATGCAAACCCGGCCCTGGCGACAATGTCGGCAATCCGGTGCAGGTTATAACCTTCAACAACCGTTATTTTGTGAAGATTAACTTTTCCATTGACGAGGAATTCAAGAATTATGGCAGGAGGCATGGACGCTGATAGAAGATATTCTCCTGCCTGAATGCTTTTATCATGTCCTTTAAGTATGGCAAATAATTTGAACTTTAATCGATTATTGATAATACCTTTTCTGAACAATTGTTCAATAGTTGTATTCAATCCCTGGCCAGACTGGATAATCACAACCTTTTTTGCAGAGGAAGTATCTGCAGGCTTTTTTGCAAATTGTAAAAGATCCAAAAAAAAGCAGATTAAAGAGGAAAAAGCTAAAAACAGTATTACCGAAATAATGGTTCGTAATTTTTTCACTCCGGAATGTGCTCCAAATGGGTTGTTAGAAATGATGACGATTTACCTAGTATCACAACAAACCATATTTCAAAACATGGCAGTTTGTCAAAGGTCTATTAGAAGTTTCTGGTTTTTTTTAAAAATATCTATTGCTCAAACACAAAGAAACTGTATAAAAATACAAATAGAAATGAACTTTTCGCAAAAAATTAAAAACCGTGGAGATAGTATCAGAATGAACTTTCAAAATAAATCTGTTGAAAAGTACAACGATTTTGAACAAGGGCCGATAAGACCACCAAGCGAGGCATACAGCCTGCTTATTCGTATAACAAGAAACTGCCCATGGAATCGCTGCACATTTTGTCCGGTTTACAAGGGAAAGAAATTTTCAATCCGTCCTGTAGAGGATGTTAAAAAAGATATTGATTCGGTTTGCAGCCATGTTGAAAAACTTCAAAAGCTGTCTGATGAATCAGGACACATAAGCCAAAAAGATATCCGGCAGGCCGCAGAAAAAACCGAACCTGATCAATTGCATGCCTTTAAGGCTGCATTCAGCTGGATTGCAGGAGGTATGAGATCAGTATTTATCCAGGATGCAAACAGTCTTCTTATAAAGCCGGCCGACCTTGTAGAAATATTAAAGCACCTGAAAAAGCGTTTTAGTCAGGTGGAACTTATAACATCCTACGCAAGATCGCATACCGTTGCCAGGATAAAAGATACGGATTTAGAGGCTATAAAGGAAGCCGGTTTAAACAGAATTCATATAGGTCTTGAATCAGGTTCCAACCAGGTTCTTAAAATGGTAAAAAAAGGTGTTACAAAAGAGACTCATATAAAGGCCGGTCTTAAGGTAAAGAGGGCAGGGATTGAGCTTTCTGAATATGTTATGCCGGGTCTTGGAGGAAGAAAATACTCCGAGATTCATGCCCTGGAAACAGCAGACGCATTAAACCGGATTAATCCTGATTTTATTCGCCTGAGAACACTGGCTATTCCAAACAGTCTTGGTCTTTATGAAGATTATCTGAATGGTAATTTTGAAAAATGTAATGATGTCATGATGGCCAAAGAGATTCTTCTTTTCCTGGTAATGCTTGCCGGCATAACCAGTGTTATCAAGAGCGATCACATACTGAACCTGTTTGAGGAAGTTCAAGGCGTGCTCCCCGATGACAGGGAATATATGACAGGAGTTATTCAAAACTTTCTTTCCATGGATCCGAAACATAAGGCTTTATACCAGGTTGGAAGACGAGTGGGCATATTTTCGAGGCTAAGTGATATGGACAGCCCCCGCAGATTTGCGAGGGCGGAAAAGATATGCCGCGAACTCAATATTATACCTGAAAACGTAGATGAGATAATTGATGAGATGATGAAAAGGTTTATATAGAGGTAGCCGTTCACGGTTGCCGGTTATACAGTTTACGGTTGAAAAAGAATTAATTCAAAAATTGAGATCAATATCCAAAAGGCTTCGGTCGCTGCATAGTTCATTAGGAAAACTGTGAACTGTGAACCGACAACTGTGAACGGT
>JAUWMJ010000302.1 GCA_030613225.1 Desulfobacterales bacterium | reverse complement strand
GGCAAGGCAAACCGTTTTCTATGCGCGCAATAGTAATCGGAGATATTTTTGCCTCTCTGGCAAGTTCGGCCTTGCTCATCATGAGAGATTCCCTGGTTTTCTTTAGCAGATTTTTCTCCATGTACAATATCTTCTGCAATTCGGTTGAAAAAATCAGATTAATCTTGAAAAATTAATAACAAAAAACTTTATATGTAAAATACTACTGTGTTTTATTGTTAAGTCAAGTTAATTATGAGTTGTTTATATATAATTATATTTAATTACTCTATATTGTGATGCTTTTAAATAAAATTACTACATCTTGTATAAGCTAATTATAGTAATTATCTGCAATTAGTTTAAATTTAAAAAAATCCTGTTTAGGTACCAAAAAGTGTAGCCGTTCACGGCTTGAAACTTGTCGGAGCGGAGCGTAGATCCCGTCTTTAACGAAAGGAAAGCGGGGAAACTTGAAATTGGATAGTAGAAATTCGGGAGGGATGACCCATGCTTCGCCTTTGGCTTCATGCGTCGCCTTCGGCTATGCAAGACAAGACGCAGGGCAAGACCCAGGCACAACCGGGAACCGTAAACTGGCTTGCCGTGCGTAGGGGAAGGCGAAGAATGGAGGTATACCAACCGGCAGAAGCGTTATCAGATATGGTCTGGTACGACCTTGATAAGTGGAACAAAAGCATGGTAACCGTTCACGGTTACCGGTTATACAGTTCACGGTTGAAAAAGACAAAAAACATAAGAGAATTATGAGGCGCTCTTTTGAATATTTAAAAGAATTAATTCAAAAATTGAGACCAATATCCAAAATGCTTTAGTAATTGCATAGTTCATTGGGAAAACCGTGAACTGTGAACAGACAACTGTGAACGGTTACAAAGCATGAAGGCCAAATTTCCAATTTCTATTTTCTAATTTTAGCGTTCCGTGAACGCTTACAACTTCTTTTAAAATTATGGATTTCCGTTCAGACGTTGCTATTTATGAAGCATATTTACAGTAGCCAAAACGGTTAAAAAAATAGAAGCTATTAAGCCTGTTAAGCCGAAGAGTACCGCATGCTGGTAAATGAAGGTATCAATGTCGTGTTGAGTTTCATCAAGTTTGCTAATCATGTGTTGTGTAGAAAACCAGGTATTCACTTTTTTTTCTATCCTTTTCATTTTTTCGGGTGAAAATAAAAGAATAAACCCGATAATAATTCCTGCAACACCAACAATCTTTCCAATCATAGCCAAAGAATCTAAAATAATTTCGTTGATTGAAGCAAATTTCTGAGAACTAAATAAAATATTAACCAAATTTCCGACATCAAGTTTAAACATTAAAAAAATGAGGATAAACCCACTTCCAACAATTAAGCAAACTCCCGTAATGACATGATGTTTATAAATTATGCTTTCGGTCTGGATGTCTTTGTCTAGATAGCTGACTTTTTTATCCACGTCTATATAGCGATTAAGCACATTGCTTATTTTTTTGGTTACATTTGGAGAAATCAACAGCAAAAGCGAAAAAGCTATTCCAAGGATTCCAAATATCAATGCTAAAATACCAACTGTCTGCATAGCTATTTCCCAAAAAAAGTCCATAATATTTCTCCTGTGACAATTCATTAACGAGGATTATTGTTCAACATCTTACCATGCAATCAGCATGTAAGATGAAAACATGCACCCACCCTGTTTTTTGATAAAAGGTTGTTGTAAGCTTTAATTGCTTCCTGGTTAGGCTGTGAAATAAATTTTATTCCTTTTTGATTAAGCAGTTTTTCAAGCTGCTTTTCAGGCTTCATCAGTCCACTTACACCAGCACCGACAACAATAACTTCCGGCTCAGACTTAATAAGCCTACCTATATCATCGGTTGAAAGCCGGTGGCCGCTTTTGCGCCGCCATGAATCCTCTACCACCCCGTCAGGATAGATAACAAGGTCGGAAGTATATTTTGTTCCGTTAATAACAATAAAACCAAATGAAAAGGATTCGATCATTGAAGACTTCCTAAGACCTTTGCAAAACGGCACTTTTCAAAGGTCTCTTCCTTTAACATATTTTTTCAATGACAGCTTGCCCTGGCTCAATTTTTCAGCTAATTATATATTTTACTGTCTGAAATAGCAAGATTATTTACAAATTCATCTATTTTAACCTAAATTGAGCGATTTTTTACTCGATTTGCACCGATCTCTTGCGCATCAAGGCTTCGCAAAAATCCTCGACATAACCACGGGTATGCCTGCGGTTTTTGCAAAGCCTTATGCATCAAGATCTCGGCACAACTCTTCGCAAAAAATCGCTCAACTTAGGTTTAATACAGTACTTGAGTTTTCTGTATAAAAATTCCAAATCGCAGGAGGTGAAAAATGAACAACCCGATTGAAAATTACTGGAAGATTCGTTTGGCGGATCTCAAGAGTACTCTGGAAGGAAATAATTTTGAAGTATTTCTTGCTCTAAATGTGGAGGAAACCAAAACCATTGTGATGGAAAAAATTATTCCTTCAATTAAACCAAAAAGCGTTTCATGGGGAGGATCGATAACTTTTACCACAACCGGGCTTTATGATATTTTAAAAAACGATCCTGACCTTAAAGTTATTGACCCTTACGATAAAAGTATTTCTCCGGAGGAAATTCATGAGCGCCGCAGAGAATCTTTACTGGTGGATCTGTTTTTAACTGGGACCAATGCAGTAACGGAAGCCGGCCAACTGGTTAACCTGGATATGATAGGCAACCGAATTGCGGGGATTACATTCGGTCCTAAAAATGTTATTGTTTTTATCGGCCGGAATAAAATCGTCCCTGATCTAGAGAGCGCAATGTTTCGTATCAAAAACTATGCGGCACCTGTTAACACCATGAGGTTGGGCAAAAAAACACCTTGCGCCAGAACCTCTTATTGTGAAGAGTGTAAAAGCCCTGACCGTATCTGTAATACCTGGACTATAACCGAAAAATCATTTCCCAGGGGAAGAGTCAAGGTTGTTTTGATTAACAAGGAATTTGGGTTCTAACAGCATACCCCAGAGCTGGGATAAAAGCATGCCTGAGAGCATTAGCACACAACCCAGTATACCGCGTGTTGTAAGGGTTTCATCTAAGATAAGCCAGCCGCCTGTGGCGGCAAATACAGCTTCAAAGCTCAAAAGAATGGCCGCATGAGCCGGATGTGTGTTTCGCTGAGCCACAACCTGCAATGTGTATGCAATGCCTACTGACAGCAGTCCGCCATATAAAATCGGTATGGCCGCATGATAAATACTCTGCAGTGTTATTATTTCAGAAATAACTGCAGCAATAAGGCTTAAAACACTGCAAACTGCAAACTGGATGCATGCAAGCTTCAAAGATTCAATTTTTGGCGAAAGCCATCCGATAATCAGAACATGCGCTGCCCACAGAAATGCACTGACAAGCACCAGGAAATCGCCCAAAGAAACCGTTAACTTTTCCGTGACGCATAGCAGGTAAAGTCCGGCAGCAGCGAAAAATGTGCCGATCCAGGTTCCGGTATTTGTGTGCTGCCTGAACGTCAGGCCAAGAATAGGCACAATGACTACATAGAGTCCGGTAATAAATCCGGCATTCCCGGCGGTAGTATAGACCAGTCCCATCTGCTGGAATGACGCTGCTGCAAAAAGGGCAAGCCCGGCAACCCCGCAGGATAGAGCTTTCATTTTGAAGCTAAGAATTGGCTGAAGACTATACAAGGCAGAGTTTGGTTTTTTGCCAAATAAAACCAAGGGAATAAGGACCAGACTCCCCAGAGCAAACCGGATGCCATTGAAAGTAAACGGTCCAACATAGTCCATGCCAACCCGCTGAGCTACAAAGCCGAATCCCCAGATAAATGAGGTAAGAAATAGTAACATATCGGATTTTAGCGTCAACTTGTCCATGGTTCTTGTCTTTTACGTAAGCGTTCACAGGCACCGCATCTGCGCGCGCTCAGGGCAACCAGTATAGCATACTATAACTGATCGCCCTGATCACGCACATATGCAGCACCTGTGAACGCTTACAGAACGGAAGCAACCTTCTCCTAAACTCGTTTTATTTCCTTCAAATTCCTAATTTCTAATTTCCCCGCTTTCCTTTCGTTAAAGACGGGATCTACGCTCCGCTCCGACAAGCTCCAAGCCGTGAACGGTTACTCTTTTACCTATCCTTTTTAGTTCGTATCTGTATCGTTTCACCTTTTTTTGGAACAAAGGCAGCAAATCCTTCTTTGTTAAGATGCCCGGCAAAAGAAAGGGATTGATCCTCTTCTCCATGTACAACAGCAATTCTTTTTATTTGTAAATTCGATTTTTTTAGGAAACGAAGCATCTCATCTTTATCCCCATGTGCACTGAAGCCTCCCAGCTCAACTACATGTGCTTTTAAAGGATACTCTTTGTTGAAAAATTTAAGCATCGGTGGCGAGCCGTTTCTGCCGGATTTTTCATATTCACTTCCCTGCTCCAGAATACGCCTGCCGAGGGTATGCATAGCCATATAGCCAACTATAAGAATCGTATTTTTACTGTTATGGATCTTAAAGCGCAGGTGATGCAGTATGCGCCCTGCTTCACACATCCCTGAGGCTGAAATA
>JAUWMJ010000244.1 GCA_030613225.1 Desulfobacterales bacterium | reverse complement strand
TTACCAGAACATGAACAGGTATTTCATTTTCAAGTAAACGAAGCTGCTCAAGTTTTTCAGTTCTTTCAAGACGGCCTGGCTGCAGCGCCACGAATTGTCTGAGAGCATCCATACGGAAAGCATACAGTCCAATGTGGCCGTAAAATTCGCTTTCCCGGTTTTCTCGCGAACAGGGGATTGGAGACCTGGAAAAATAGAGTGCCTTTTTGTTTAATGTAAAAACGACTTTTACGATATCCGGGTTTTCGGCCTCTTCGGAACTAATTTTTCTTATCGGCGTTGTTACAAGAACGTCGGGATCTTTAAAAGGAACTATCAGCTCGCTGATCATAGCGGGCTCTATTGCCGGCTCATCCCCCTGAATGTTTACTACAACAGCATCCTGGGGAACTTTTATGGATTCGGCGGCTTCCAGAACCCTGTCGGTTCCGCTTTCGTGGTCATTTCTCGTCATGACCACAGGAACATCGAGTTTTTCTGCTGCTAAGAAAATCCTGTCATCGTCGGTTGCCAGCAGAACCCTTGTGAGTTCAGAACACAGCCTGGCCCGGTTAAAGACATGCCAGAACATGGGTTTACCGAGAATATCAGCAAGCGGTTTTCCCGGAAATCGTGTCGATTTATAACGCGCAGGTATGATGCCGTAGCATTTCGGGAGGGTATTCATTTTTAAAATTGAATTTTGTGTTTTTATGGATTCTCGATACTGGATACTCGATGCTGGATGCTCGATGCTCGATTCTCGATGGCTCAAAGGGGATGCTCCTTATTTAATCCAGCATCGACCAGGCTTCGCCTTCGGCTTCAGGCTACGCTTCCCAGCTACGCCGTGGCAAAGCAAACGAGCATTAAGAATCAAGCTCCCAGAATCCGGCATCCAGTATCCAGTATCCAGTATCCAGTTTAGGCTTTTACCTAACGGATGTTCCCGGCTTCATTTTTTTATCAAAAGTGGCAATGGAGCATACTTTATCATCAACAGCGGCCAGCAGCATTCCGTTGGAGAGTATCCCCATGATTTTGGCAGGTTTTAAGTTTGCAGCAATAAGAACCTGTTTGCCTGTCAGGTCATCAGGGCTGTAGCTTTCCGAGATACCGGCAACAATTGTTCTTTTTTCACCTATATCAACTTCAAGCTTAAGAAGCTTTTTTGCTTTTGGTATCCCTTCGGCATGAATAACTGTTCCAACCCTGAAATCTATTTTTACCAGTTCTTCAAATGTAATTTCCGGCTTAATTTCTAACACTCTATCACCTGCTTCTGTTTCTCTTTTTATATCGGCCCTGATTTTTTTCAGGTCGATTCTCGGAAAAAGCGTAATCGATTTTAGAAGTTTTGTGCCTGGTTTTAAACTTTGCCAGGCATAGAGCCGATCGAGAGTGAAAAACGGCTCTGAGACATCCATACCAAGATGCTTTTGCATCGTAAGGGCGGTATCCGGCATTACAGGGTAAATCATACCGGATATGATTCTCAATCCTTCAAGGAGATTATAGATAATGGTCTGAAGATGTTTTTTTGCTGATTTATTCTTTGCAAGTACCCATGGCGCAGTAACATCAATATATTTATTCATACTGCCGATAAATACCCAGACCGCCTCTAATGCCTTGTGAAAGGCAAATATTTCCATTTCCTTTTCAAATTCTTCAACAGCGGTCAGGGCGTCCGGTTCAAGGCCGGGCTTTAACTCTTCTTCTGTTTGAGGATCAGTCTCAGGTACGATCCCGTTGAAATACTTGTGTGCCATTGAAAGAATCCTTGAAAACAGATTGCCAAGGTCATTTGCCAGATCTGAATTGATTCTTTGCACAAAGGTCTCTTCTGAAAAGCTTGAATCAAGCCCGAAAACCATATCTTTTAAAAGGAAAAACCTGAATTGATCAAGGCCGTAGATTTCCTTTAGTTGCAGAGGCTCCACTACATTTCCGAGACTTTTAGACATCTTGGATTGATCGACATTCCAGTAGCCATGAACATTCAGATGTTTATATGTGTCGATTCCGGCTGCTTTTAACATAATTGGCCAGTAAATGCCATGTGGTTTAAGAATATCCTTGGCCACGATGTGCTGGGCCACAGGCCAGTACTTTTTAAAAAGATCGCCATCAGGATATCCCAGTGCGGAAACATAATTTAAAAGGGCATCGAACCAGACATATGTAACATAGTCCTTGTCAAAAGGAAGTGTAATGCCCCACTTGAGGCGTGTTTTCGGCCTGGAAATACATAGATCTTCAAGGGGTTCCTTTAAAAAAGCCAGGACTTCGTTTTTATAACGTTGCGGGCGTATAAAGTTTCGATTTTTTTTAATATGATTTATAAGCCAGTCCTGGTATTTACTCATTTTAAAAAAATAATTCGATTCTTTGATAACTTCAGGGTCTGTTTCATGGTCAGGACATTTGCCGTCCACAAGTTCTCGCTGATTGTAGAAGCGCTCGCAGCCAAAACAGTAAAGCCCCTCATATTCACTGAAATATATGTCTCCCGCATCGTAAATCTTTTGAAGGATTTGCTCTACCACTGCTATATGAGAAGAATCGGTAGTTCTGATAAAATAATTGTACTTTATATTAAGTTCGGGCCACAGGTCCTTAAAAAGTGCGCTGATTTTGTCAACATACCTTCTGGAGCTTAAATTATCCTTTTTTGCCGCACGCACAACCTTGTCCCCATGTTCGTCAGTGCCTGTTAGAAAAAAGACGTCCTTTTTGCGCATTTCATTGAACCGGCTTGCAACATCGGCTATGATTGTTGTATATGCATGACCCAGATGGGGCCTTGCATTAACATAATAAATCGGTGTTGTTATGTAAAAGGGTCCTGGCATTTTTCAGAGGTCTCTTTCGTTTTCAAATTTATCCAAAGTAGTTTCTATCTCCTGGCCATCTTCCCTGCGGATGGTTATTCGACTGCTTATTACATTATGCCTGACTACCTTTCCTTTTCCGGCCGATGTTTTTACAGTCTTATCGATTTTTGGAAATTTTTTCTTAAGCGCAAGGTAAGTTTCATATTCAAATTTAAGGCAGCACATAAGACGACCACACAACCCGGAGATCTTGGTGGGATTTAAAGAAAGATTCTGTTCCTTTGCCATGCGAATCGAAACATGTCCGAATTTTTCCAGAAATGCCGAGCAGCAGACTTCACGTCCGCACCTTCCGATTCCGCCGCACATTTTGGCCTGATTACGTATTCCCACCTGGCGCATCTCAACCCTTGTACCAAGCTCTTTGACCAGCATTTTTACAAGCTGACGGAAGTCAACACGTCCATCGGATGTAAAGAAAAAAGTTAATTTACTCGAATCAAAGGATTTTTCAACGGAAAAAAGGTTCATGTTAAGACCGAGTTCTTGGATACACTTTAAGCAATAACTGTGGCCTTTTTTTTCAGCTTCAATATTTTTTTCTCTTTGAAGAAAATCTTTTTCACCGGCCAGACGAAATACTTTTTTAAGAGGTCTGCATGGTGGACGTTGGTCAAAGGGAACAGGCGGCAGGGCCACGGTTCCGAAACCAAACCCCTGCTCGGTCTGCACAATCACACAATCATCCAGGTTCAGTACAAACGCTCCGCAGTCAAAGTCATAAACCTTGCCGGAAGGCTTAAATTTTATTCCTACTACTTTTTTCATTTGGTTAATGGGTCCAGGCCCCTCCCGATCCGTATCATCATAGTTTCCAGTGTGAGCCTTAAATTTGCATTTGACTGAATATCTTTTTGCGCCGCCTGGATTGCATCGATTTTAAGCAGAAGCGACTTAATGTCAATTTTTTGTGAGGCATATTGAATCTTTTCTATTAAATCTTTGTTAATGATTTTTTCAGGATGAAAGTTATATATTACAAGGTCCCTTAGCCAGGACTTCATTATCTCAAGTGAATCAAAAAGAAAATCTTTATTTTTTTTCAGCATTTCAGCGAATGCCATAAGCATGCCGGAAGACATTGAAAATAAAGCCCCAGTTTGATCAGATTGATCGGATTGATCGGATTGATTAAGGCCGACGGCATTTATAAGCCAGTTCCTGCGATTTATCCAGTTTGAGTTGTTCATGGCAAAGGCCCTGGAAATACTCCCGTTTGCCATGGCAGATATTATTGAAGCTTTATCCGGTGCGAGACCCTGATTTTCAATAAGCAGGGTTTCGATACTTTTTGCAGAAACAGGGTTAAACCTGATGTGCTGACAGCGTGAAACAATCGTTGGCAGGAGATCGGATGTCTGACATGCAGTAAGTATTAAAATGGAGCTGTCAGGCGGTTCCTCAAGCATCTTGAGAAGGGCATTGCCGGCTGAGGGGTTCATAGCGTGGGCATCAGAAATTATTACCACCCGTACCCTTGCTTCATATGGTTTCATGGCAAGGGTATCACAAAAGCCTCTTATTTGATTAATCTTTATAAAAGCACCGGAAGGCTTTATCCGAATGATATCAGGGTGATTACCCGATTCTATCTTTCGGCATGATCGGCAACATCCACACGGGTTGACAGCCGCAGGCAAGTCCTTTTTGCTGCTGGAATTATCAATAAATTGATCAGACCGCCTATGCTTTTCACCCGTACAGTTGCACGCCATGGCAAAGACTGTAGCCGCATCCTTTTTACCAACACCTTCAATTCCTGTAAAAAGTATAGCATGTGGTATGTTGCGTTTTTGAAGAAAAGCAGCCAGGATTCGCACGGGCCGTTTCTGATCTGTTATCGAATCAAAGGTCTGACACAAAGTTAATAATCAACCCGTTCTTTTAATTCTTTTCCGGCTTTAAAAAATGGTAATCGTTTTGGCTTTATAACGACTTTTTCACCGCTTTTCGGGTTTCTGCCTGTATAGCTTTTATAATGTTTTACATAAAAGCTGCACAGGCCGCGAATTTCAACGCGTTCTCCCTGGGCCATGGCCTGCGACATATTATCGAAAAAAATCTGGATTACATTTGCTGCGTCTGCTTTCGAGATGTTTGCTTTTGCCTTCAGAGCAGCGATAAGCTCCAACTTATTCATAAATCCTCCTTCCTTCAATATCTGGTGAATATCGGTCCATAATTTATAATCATGTGAGGCAATTTTGAAACTGCCTCATGTCATTAACTTTAAGGTTGGGGTTATCCCTGTGGGAGGGGCTTTCATCCGCGATTGAGTCTTTGAAGCAGCTTTTTTTCATGGCTGGAAGCCACTCCCACAATAAGTTGATGTTAAGTGAATAATATGGAATTTTTAATGATAAAACAAAACTTGATAAAAAGTCAAGGACTTATGAGAATATTTCAGACAATATTTCAACATCTTCTTTATTTACCTCGACACTTGCATATTGCCCAAGGGCCTCTATATTTACAACGACTCGCTCCTGTCCCCTGTACCGCACAAAGATTCCTGATAAGCCTGTAAAGGGGCCGGCTATTACAATAACCGGATCCCCCTTTTTCAAGCGATAGCCGGTTGAAACCTGATTATTTCCTTCAACCATGATTTTTAGTGATTCT
>JAUWMJ010000183.1 GCA_030613225.1 Desulfobacterales bacterium | reverse complement strand
AGGGGCTCTGATTAAAAACAAACAAATTAACCTGCCTTGGGAGACCAGTATAATTCTCGGCTTTCCGGAGCTGGTCACCACCCTATTTTCCTTAATCTTAATTGTATCTTTTCTCATACAAAAATTCAAGCATGTAACAGTTTGCTTGACTCAGTATTTTTTGCCAGATGTTGAAATTGCGCTCATCTTAATACCGGTTTAATCTTGTTTAGGTTGGAAATACGGTTGGAAAATCAAAAGCAGGGCCATCAAAAAAGGGCTACGGTTTCTCGTAAACCCTTGATGCTGTAGATGGTGATCCCACCGGGATTCGAACCCGGAGTTATCCCGCTTGAAAAGCGGGACGGCCTAAACCACTAAAAAAAGAGCCTCATCTTCGAGGCTCTGTCTATTGCTGGTGATCCCACCGGGATTCGAACCCGGGTTACCGGCGTGAGAGGCCGACGTCCTAAACCACTAGACGATGGGACCTTGGATTTGGAACAGCTATCGCAGACCTGTAAAAGTGCAGTTTTGCAAAGGTCTTTTCTTATATACTTTCAAACGTTAAGTCAATATCACAACCTATTGATTTAATAATGATTCCACCGGGATTCAAACCTGCGTTATCCCGCTTGAAAAACGGGACGTCCTAAACCAATAGACGATGGGACCTGTATTTTGAGCAATGAATATAGAAAGAAGCCTTTAATGTCAATCAATATTTGGTTTCTTTCCTTTTCTATACCCGAAAAGAAAATACGGGATAAATCCTACAAAGGGAATTGAAGCGATCAGCCACCAAAGGGCCTTTTTACCGACGGTGCCGAAATCTTTCTGTGAAACATCAACAATTGCCCAAATGGTCAGCAAGAAAAAAGGTACGCATAGACCGAGAAATATAGTAAGAGTTTTTAATGTCATTTTCAGCCTTTCAAGAGGTTAGATATTTTTAAAACCGCTTCAACATATTTTTCGCTGTGATTATAATGATGGACGACTTGCCGGGCCTTGTTTTTGCTTATTCCCGGTTTCCACCCATGACGCTTTAAATAAAAAGCAATACTTGCTATAGCATCCGCATGGTTAAAAAGGTCTATACTGCCATCGTTGTTACCGTCTTTTGCAAGTTCTGGTATATTGCTTGGCATAAATTGAGAAATACCCATGGCCCCTGCATATGAACCCTTTATTTCCACAGGATCTACTCCTTCAATAATTGTATGGTCAAGAAAGGCCTTTAGTTCCCTGTAAGCCCATTTTGATTTTTTATCCGCTTTTCTTTCAAACTTTTCCCGCGTAAGTTCAGGTGTGTCTGATATTTCTTTCCACAGTTTTTCACGGACCTGCAAATCAAAAAGAGAAGCCAGGGTTGAAAGTGTATTTAAAACATACTTGCTTCCGAGCAGGGTGCCACACTGGGTTTCTATCAGAATTATGGCTGTGATTACCTCTTTATCAACTCCATATATTTTCTCCGCCTGTGAAAGCTCAGCATTGTGCTTTTTCATGTATACCCTGGCTTTCTTAATCTGGCGTCTGACCGTATACTGGTCATAATCAAGCCTTGCTTCGCTGTGTACAAAAAACAGTGAAACTCCTTTTGTTTCAAAAGTAACTTTTGAGTTGCCGTAAATTATTTTAATTATTTTTTTATCAAATCCGTCGTTTACCAATTTTTCCTGAAGGGAATCAAAATAATTGCTATTTCCCTCCGTTCCAAAGGATTGAGCCGGTGAATGGATCATTATGATTAATATTAAAAAAGATAAGATTAAAATGTGGGTTCGGTCTCTTCCTGTTCGCGGCATGTGTATTATATCCTTTTTTTTGTAAAAGTTCAGCCACTAAGACACTAAAATTATCAGATAATTCATAACCTTCCTTCGAGTCTTTGTGTCTTAGTGGCTAAATTTTTACCATTTAATTAATTTTGGTTTTTCGGCTCATTTTTTCTATAAGAATATCTATGCGCCGCCGCCCTGTAAATGAGGCCAGGTGTGTGTATCCTGCTGATCGGAGCAAAGGAAACGCTCTGTCAAAGTGCCGACCGACGTCATCAGGATGATGTGCATCTGAACCGAGTGTCATGCTCACTCCTGCTTTATGGCATTTTTTTATAATGCCGGGAGCCGGGTATGCTTCAGACACGGGGTGGGAATACCCGCTGGTATTAAGCTCCACGGTAAGATCCTTATCTTTAATAATGGTTATGATTTCGTCAAATTCTTTATCAAAAGCTCTTGACGGCTTCCGCCCAAATTTTTTCGGTAGATCAAGATGGCATATCACATCGAAATAGTCATATTCGAGCATCATTTTAAGCTTGGAAAAATAAAGCTCGTACACATAATCTGTATCGAACCTTCCTTGCTTCCAGTCAGAACTGCTGGTCACAATGTCGATATTCCCCGGAAAATGAAGGGAACTGCCTATAACATCAAACGAAAAAGTTTCTATGATGTCCTGAACGAGATCCGTATTTTCCGGGCTAAAATCGACCTCCAGGCCGGCCTTTATACTTATAACTCCACTAAAATTATTTTTCAGATTTTGTACTGCCTGAAAATAGAAGGGGACCTCGCCCGGCGTCATTGAAAGCCTGTTTCCTGGCTCAGAAATCGTCAGGTGATCCAAAAAGCATATTTCTTTTAAACCTTTCTCAATCGCACGCTTAACATATGCACTCATCACTCCCCTGGCATGGTTGCAAAGCTGTGTATGGATATGATAATCGATCATTATTTTAAAGTCTCAAAGGTTGAATTCTTAGCCTTGATAGGATTGCGTTTACATGCTATCAATTAATGAAGCATTCCGTATATTACGACGGATAATTGAGCGTTTTTCCCTCAATTTAGGTATAATAACATACTTTCAACCAATTTAAAATCATGAAAAAAACTGCAAAAACAATATTTTGCTGCCAGACATGTGGCTATCAGGCACCCAAATGGATGGGGAAATGCCCTGACTGCGGTGCGTGGGACACTCTGGTGGAAGAAAGGCAGGCCATTAAACAGATTAAAGGCTTAAAGCACAGTTTAATCGCATCTTCTTCAGAACCTGTACCCATCGACTCCATTGATCTTAAAGATGAAAAAAGGCTGCTTACCGGAATTAAAGAATTCGACCGTGCACTGGGTGGCGGGCTTGTTGCTGGAACTCTTGTCCTTATCGGCGGCGATCCCGGCATAGGCAAATCCACCCTTATGCTACAAGCACTTTATGGCATTGCAAAAACCGGCCACAAGGTGCTTTATGTTTCAGGCGAAGAATCGATAAGACAGATACGCCTTAGAAGCAAAAGGCTTTCAACTCTATCCCCGGATATACTGGTTGTATCAGAAGTCGATCTCGATTCGATCCTTGCAATGGTTGAAACCACTCGCCCGCATGTCCTTGTAATAGATTCAATTCAGACCATGTACAGTACGGATCTGACATCTGCTCCCGGAAGTGTAAGCCAGGTCAGGGAATCGACGGTTCAGCTCATGCTTATGGCAAAAAGGTCCGGAATTCCAACTTTTCTTGTCGGTCACGTCACAAAAGACGGAGCCATAGCCGGGCCGAAACTTCTGGAACATATGGTCGATACTGTTTTATATTTTGAAGGCGACCGAAACCATGTTTTCAGGATTCTCAGGGCGGTAAAGAACAGGTTCGGCTCTACCAATGAAATCGGTGTGTTTGAGATGAAAGAACGGGGTCTGGATGAAGTCGCCAACCCTTCGGCTTTGTTTCTCTCAGAGCGACCGGAAAATGCAGCGGGATCGGTAGTCACTGCCAGCATGGAAGGTTCGCGGCCTATACTTGTTGAAATCCAGGCCCTTGCCAGCAGCACCAGCTTTGGAACACCACGCAGAACCATACTGGGTCTAGATCAAAATAGGGTTGCGCTCCTTACTGCAGTTATGGAAAAAAAATTAGGTATGCATCTTATGAGTCATGATATCTTTATGAACGTCGCCGGTGGTGTAAAAATCGATGAACCTGCCGTTGACCTTGGAATTGTTTCTGCTGTAGCATCAAGTTTTTTAGATAAACCTATTCCGGAAGCCACAATAGTCCTGGGCGAAGTCGGGCTTACAGGTGAAGTCAGGGCAATAGGCCAGGTAGAAATAAGGATAGGTGAAGCGAAAAAGATGGGCTTTACAAGATGTCTTGTCCCGGAAAGCAACGTAAAACGCATGTCGAGCATAAAAGACATCGATATTACCGGAATAAAGACAGTGTCAGATGCAATTGAGACACTCTTTTAGTACCTTACTTGTGAACTTAGGTCTCGCCGCTTGACATGAAAAACACTTAAGTATATGAATCGATCAGCAAAAAAACACAGCAAGTGGAACGATCACTATTCGCGAAAAGCAAAAAAAGAACGCTTTCCGGCCAGGTCTGTTTACAAACTCCAGGAAATGCAACAAAAGTATAACCTGATCAAAAAAGGCGATAGAATTCTTGATCTGGGCTGCTCTCCCGGCTCCTGGCTCCTTTATGCTGCAAAACTGACAGGAAATAAAGGGCATGTTGTCGGCATAGATCTTAAGCCTGTAACAATAATTATTCCGCCCCATGTCACAATCTATACAGGCGATATCTTCTCTTATGATTCATTTTCCGAATCTATAGGAAATAAATTTAATGTTGTTATCAGTGATATGGCGCCTTCGACCACCGGCGTTAAAAACGTTGATTCAGCAAGATCGTTTAATCTTTGCCAGGCAGCCCTTGAAATTGCTCAAAATGTACTGCTGCCTGGTGGGTCTTTTGCCTGCAAAATATTTCAGGGAGAAGATTTTAAGCAATTTTCAGATTCTGTAAAAAGTTATTTTACTACATGCAATATCTTCAAGCCAAAAAGCAGTCGCAAAGCAAGTAAAGAGATTTATATTATCGCTAAAGGAAAAAAGACAGCTTTATAATCAGGAGGGAAATATGTCAGGTCACAGTAAATGGTCAAGCATTAAACATAAAAAAGGGGCAACAGACGCCAAAAGGGGAAAAATTTTCTCAAAACTTATTAAAGAAATTACGGTTGCCGCACGCATGGGTGGTGGAGATCCTGATTCAAATCCAAGACTAAGGACGGTGATATTAACGGCCAAAAGTGAAAACATGCCCAAGGATAATATGGAAAGGGCTATAAAAAAAGGAACCGGCGAACTTGAAGGAGTTAATTACGAAGAAAGCACTTATGAAGGCTACGGACCTGGAGGTGCTGCCGTTTTTTTAGAATCTCTTACAGATAATAAAAACAGAGCTGTTGCTGACATTCGCCATATTTTCAATAAACATGGCGGAAATCTTGGTGAAAACGGATGTGTTGCCTGGATGTTCGACAAAAAAGGATATATTGCAGTAGAAAAAAGTGCCGTTGATGAAGACACCCTGATGGAAATAGCTATTGAAGCTGGTGCGGAAGACGTTCGAGAGGATAACGGCGCTTTTGAAATCATCACCGAACCGGACGATTTTGAATCAGTAAAAGATGCTATAGACAAGGCCGCTATTTCATATATCGATGCTGAAATTACAATGCTTCCCCAGTCAACCACAAACCTTGAGGGGAAACAAGCCCTGCAGATGGTCAAACTTATGGAAGCCTTAGATGATTGTGAAGATGTGCAGAAAGTTTATACTAATGCGGATATACCGGAAGAGATAGTGAATAACATGTAGTAAAGCTGGGAAGGTAGGAGGTTGGGAGGCTCAAATTTTAATCTGAGGCGGATCGTCTTCCCTGACCTTGAACAGATAAGCGAAGACTTCGAAATTGAACATTTTGCAAAAGTTTCTTTGAAAAACATATAATGAAGCCTGAAAGCTTATAAGCTTCCCAACCTCATAGCCTGTGTGCCTTTGTTGTGTTTTCATTGGGAAAGATCAATCATTCGCTGCACTGCCTTTAACGCCGGTTGCCGGATATTTTCAGGCACCTTTACTTCTCCTTCCATAAATTCTAGACTTCTTGCAACATCCTCAATTGTAATCCTCTTCATATCTATGCATTCCATACCGGCTGAGGCGGGATAGAATTTCTTGCCCGGGTTTGCCGTTTGCAAGGCATAAAGCAGACCCATCTCGGTCCCGACAATAAATGATTTCTTTTCGGATTCACCGGCGTAACGTATCATTCCCGCAGTACTTGCGGCAACATCCGCCAGTTCAAGGACTTCCGGCCTGCATTCCGGATGTGCCATAAACACGGCATCCGGATACTTATCTTTTACCTTTATACAGGCTTTGGCGGTCAGCATCTCATGAACAGGGCAGTATCCCTCCCAAAGGTGTATTTTCTTTTTTGTGTTGGAAGCGGTATACATTGCCAGGTTACGATCCGGAACCATCATAACCTCTTTTTCATCCAGGCTGTTTACAACGTCAATTGAGTTTGCAGATGTGCAGCAAATGGTGGAGATTGCCTTTACAGATGCGCTTGAATTTACATAGGTAACAACCGGCATTGGGGGCAGTTTGTCCAGCTTTGCTTTAAGTTGCCCGGGTGTTACCATATCGGCCATGGGGCATCCGGCGTCTTTTACGGGAAGAAGTACTGTCTTGTCCGGTGACAAAATCGAGGCTGTTTCAGCCATAAAATGCACGCCGCAAAACAGAATAACTTTTGCGTCAGTTT
>JAUWMJ010000083.1 GCA_030613225.1 Desulfobacterales bacterium | reverse complement strand
CTGGAGATATTGATGATGAGTCGGGCATGACAGGAGATGTTGTTTTTGAAAAAACATTCAGAAGAGGCTCAATCAGTCTCTTAGGATCAGCAGGTTATGATGAAGCCTATTTCGGAGCTGAAAACCTTGGCTTGTCAATATTCTATGAAGCCGGCTTGGAAGCGGATTACAATCTTACAAGGCGAATTACCGGAGACATTTTCGGTTCATACCGACAGGACAAATATGAAGACGAGGACCCTGCCCGCAGAGACAAGGCTACAAGAGGAGGAGTCGGGCTTAGCTATACATATGAAAGATGGCTGTCTTCAAACATCAATTTTATCATAAGAGCTGAATATTCATATAATAAAGTTAATTCCTCCGTTGATACAAATGACTACGTGGAAAATCGCGGCCTTCTCACAATAACGTTAACCCGAAGCCAACCATACAGGACGGGAAACTAGGAAGCTCATAGCTCATAGCTGACAGCTGATAGTCCAAAGCTGATAGATAGTAGCTCACAGCTCATAGATGAAGGAATTGATAATGGGATTTGCTTTTGAGAAATTACAAGTTTATCAAAGAGCATTAGATTTTGTAGTTTTAGTGATTGATCTTGTTGATGAGTTAGATACTTCGAGGAAACATTATAGGCTAATAGAACAGTTAGAATCTTCTAGTACTTCTATCGCTTTAAATATATCAGAAGGGAAAGGGAGATATTCGAAAAAGGAGTTTAAACACTTTTTATACATTTCCAGAGGGTCTCTTTACGAGACCGTAACAATGCTACAAATATTTCTAAAGAAAAATTGGCTTAAACGAGAAAAGTATAATGAGTTGTATTCAGAAGCCGAAGAAATAAGTAAAATGCTTTCCGGCCTCATCAATTCAATTAAAACCTAAAAGCGTAGATGTTATGACCTATGAGCTCTGAACTATCAGCTATCAGCTATCAGCTATGAGCTATCAGCTATATACTATGTGCGGAATAGCAGGAATAATTAATTATAACTCCACCGAAGATATGCAGGGTCTTCTTCGGCGGATGATCGGTCTTATTCGCCATCGAGGACCGGATGCCTCCGGTATCTATCTTAGCAGGCATGCGGGACTGGCCCATGCAAGGTTGAGTATAATAGACTTAAGCGGCGGCGATCAGCCGATTCACAATGAAGATAAATCTATATGGATTGTTTTCAACGGTGAAATTTTCAACTATCCGGAACTTCGCGAAGATTTAGTAGCTCGGGGTCACCGGTTTTATACGCAAACCGACACAGAAGTTCTTGTTCATCTCTATGAAGAACAAGGCCCGGAAATGTTTAAAGATCTGAACGGGCAGTTTGCTTTTGCGCTATGGGATAAAAAAGAGAAGTCCCTCCTTCTTGGTCGAGACCGAATGGGTATCAGGCCTCTTTTCTACTATCAAAACAACGGACGGCTGGTATTCGGTTCAGAAGTAAAAGCCCTGTTCGCAGACCCAACGATTCCACGCAAACTTGATACACAGACGCTTTCAGACATATTTACATGCTGGACACCGGTTGGTTCTTCTACGCCTTTTGAAGGTATCTATCAGGTCCCGCCAGGGCATTATGTTAGGTTCTCTAAAAATGGTTTTAACACCCATCGCTACTGGAAATTGTCTTTCAGAAACAAAAGTGATGAAAATCAAGCTGATCGACCTCTATTAGAATGGACAGAAGAATTAAACTATTTGCTTCGTGATGCTGCAAGAATTCGGCTCCGGGCAGATGTTCCTGTTGGAGCGTATCTTAGCGGCGGACTTGACAGCACCTATACCAGCGCACTTGTAAAACGCAATTTTAATAATTTACTTCGCACTTTTTCAGTCAGTTTCACAGATAGCCGTTTCGACGAAACTCCTTTTCAAAAAATAGCAGTTAAGGGCCTTAAAACTGAACATCGAGATATACGATGCGCTGAAAAAGATATCGGAGAGGCTTTCCCCCAAGTCGTCTGGCACACGGAAGCCCCGATACTAAGGACAGCTCCTGTCCCTCTTTATCATCTTTCAAAGTTGGTTCGGAAAAACAACTTCAAGGTAGTGCTGACAGGCGAAGGGGCTGATGAGATATTTGCCGGTTATAATATCTTCAAAGAAGACAGGGTACGAAGATTCTGGGCACGAAACCCTGATTCCAGGATGCGGCCCATGCTCCTTGAAAGGCTTTACCCTTATGTTTTTACCCAGCAAAACGTTAAGGCAAAAGCATTTCTTGAGGGATTTTTCAGAAAAAATCTTTCCGAAATTAGCTCACCTGTTTATTCTCATTTACTCAGGTGGCAAAACACTTCACAACTGAAAAACTTCTTCTCAGCCGATTTGCAGAAAATAACAGAAAACCAGGAAGAATTTATCGATAGGTTTGTTTCGACACTGCCGGCAGATTTCATGTCATGGCATCCGCTGTCAAGAGCCCAATTTACAGAAATCAATCTTTTTCTTTCAAATTATCTTTTGTCTTCCCAGGGGGATAGAATGGCTATGGCGAATGCTGTTGAAGGGCGCTATCCATTCCTGGACCATCGCGTGGTTGAGTTCGCAACTCGAGTTCCGTCCCGTTATAGATTGAACGGACTTAAGGAAAAATTCATTTTAAAACAGGCAGCTCACGGGCAAATTCCAACTGAATTAATTAACAGGCCCAAGCAGCCGTATCGCGCACCCATAAGCAAATGTTTTTTTCTGGAGAAACCTGTCGATTATGTAGAAGAATTGCTTTCCGAAAGTGCAATCAAAAAAAGCGGATATTTTGATCCTAAAAAGGTTTCAAGGCTTACAACAAAATGCAAGCAGCATCAAGGACAGATTTTAAGTGAACGGGAGAACATGGCATTGGTCGGAATTCTTTCCACCCAGCTTTTGGATCACCAGTTTATACAAAATTTTCCTGCTCATCCGATTCAAGAGCCGAAAGATGTAAAAATCTTTAATTACGTTCAGACAGGATTAACTGGATATTCAGGATAGTTTTTATATTAGCCACAGACACACACAGACTGACACGGACTATTTGTCCGAGCGACGCGCTCGGACAATTACAGTCATCGCTTCGCGAAATACACTAATCTGAGTCTTACATCTTGCCACCGCCGAGAGACAGATAAGCGCAAACTTCGAAAGAGAAAGTTTTTCAAAGATTTCAATCCGCCGAAGGCTTGCAACATTATCTCTGCCGGTTCGGCAGAGATAATAGTCTGTGTCTGTCCGTGTGGGTCTGTGGCTAATAAAAAACAAATCACTCTGTGATCTCTGTGTGCTCTGTGGTAAAACAAAAAAGGAATAGTAATGGAAAAACAACAATTCTCAAAAGATGTTTTAATAATCGACCCGGAAAAGGAAGTAGAAAAGATTACCAAACAACTGCGCAGTTTTACTGCAAAACAGTTTAAACGGCGTGGTCTGATCGTAGCTCTTTCCGGTGGCATTGACAGCAGTGTAACCACTGCACTTTCAGTAAAAGCTCTGGGCCCGGATCGGGTTTTAGCTTTGCTGATGCCTGAACGCCATTCGTCGGACGACACTCTTGATCTAAGTACCATAGTGGCAGATCATTTCGGTGTTGAAAAGATTCATGAAGATATTTCCGGGATTCTTGAGTCAGTAGGTTTTTACAATCGATATGATGAAGCTGTACGGATGGTTATACCTGAATACGGCGATGGGTGGAAGTCTAAAATAGTCACACCAAACGTTACTGAAACAAAAGGTTTTAATCTGTTTTCAATCGTTGTTCAAAGTCCTGACAATACAATAATAAAAAAACGATTGCCTCTAAAAGCGTATCTTGAAATCGTTGCAGCAACTAACTTTAAGCAGCGTACACGCAAAATGCTCGAATATTATCACGCAGACAGACTTAACTTTGCTGTAACCGGGACTCCGAACCGTCTGGAGTACGATCAGGGCTTTTTTGTAAAACTGGGGGATGGTGCTGCGGATGTAAAACCGATAGCCCATCTTTATAAGACCCAGGTATATCAGTTGGCGGAATATCTCGGTGTTCCTAAAGAAATTAGAGAACGTCCACCTACAACAGACACTTATTCACTTTCCCAGGGACAGGATGAATTCTATTTTTCTCTTCCCTATGATAAAATGGATCTTTGTTTATATGGGAAGAATAATGGCATATCGGTTGAGACTGTTGCTGAATACATGGATCTGAAGCCGGAACAGATACAAAGAGTGTACGATGATATCGACACCAAAAGGTTGACTACCCGTTATCTGCACCTGCCACCGCTTTTAATAGAAGATATCCCTGAAATTTTAAAGTAAAAATATTTTAGCCACAGACCCACACGGACAGACACAGACATTTTATTCGGCTGACACAGCCGAATAAAAAAAGTCATCGCTTCGCGAAATTCACTAATCGGAGATTGACGTCCCGCCGATGGCGGGAGGCAGATAAGCGCAGACTTCGAAAGAGGGAGTTTTGCAAAGATTTTAATATGCCGCAGGCCTGCCCGCCTGGAGGGCTTGCACCATTATCTCTGCCGGGTCGGCAGAGATAATAGTCTGTGTCTGTCCGTGTGTGTCTGTGGCTAATAATAAAAATGAATATAGACGATATTACATACAGAATCAACGGTGCCATATTTGAGGTAAACCGTGAACTTGGGGCAGGATTTTTGGAAAAAGTTTACGAAAATGCTTTAATGGTTGAATTGGCTGACAGAAAACTTAAAGCCGAAAGCCAAGTACCCATAACAGTTAGATACAAAGGTGTTGATGTTGGCGAATATTTCGCTGATATTGTTATTGAGAAGCAAGTACTTTTAGAACTTAAAGCAGTTGACTCATTGCAGAAAATACATGAGGCCCAGATATTAAACTATCTAAAAGCTACCGGCTACAAAATTGGTCTTTTGGTAAATTTTACTCATCCAAAGGCAGAAATCAAGCGATTTGTGTTTTAGCCACAGACACACACAGACTGACACAGACATAAAAAACACCAGTGAAATATTTCATATTTCACCGAACAGATCTTTTCCCCGGCCGACCCGTCTTCGCCAAGGCTACGCCGCGGCAGGCCTTGGCCGGCGAAAAACCGTGTCCCTATGGGCAGGATAAATTTCGCGAAGCGATGCAGTTTTCGTTCAGATAAGGCCTACCGCGGTGCAGCTATAGCGAAGACGGGTCGTTTGAACGAAATATCCCTGCTGGGAAATGCACCAGGCATTTCACAGCTGTCCGTGTGAGTCTGTGTGTGTCTGTGGCTAATCAAAAAACAAGAAAGGAGAGAAATTGAACGAAACAAAAAATAAAATCAAAACATTTATTATAGAAAACTTCCTGTTCGGAAGTGAAGACGGATTAAAAGATGAAACCTCATTTCTGGAAGAGGGAATTATCGATTCAACAGGAATCCTTGAACTGGTAACTTTTCTGGAAGAAGAGTTTTCGATTACAATTGAAGATGAAGAGCTTGTACCGGAAAACTTGGACTCTATCAACAATGTAACAGCTTTCCTTGAAAGCAAAATAGCAGCGTAATCGCCAATCGTTCGCAAAAAATTAGCCACAGACACACACAGACTTACACAGACAAATTCTTTTTCCCGGCCCCGATGTGCGGGATCTACGCTCCG
This sequence comes from Desulfobacterales bacterium, assembly GCA_030613225.1. The sequence continues at coordinate 3,676 of JAUWMJ010000083.1, read as the reverse complement.
CTTCGACAGGACTCGGCCGTGGAAAGATTGTATGCCCTTTGGGCAGGTAAACTTCGCGAAGCGATGGCTTTTTTTATTCGGCTGTGTCAGCCGAATAAAACGTCTGTGTCCGTCCGTGTGTGTCTGTGGCTAAAATAGAAAATCATGCAACTGACAACCAACAATAAACAACAAGCAAGACTCATCCATCATTTTCTAGAACAGAGCGCTAAGACCTTCCCTGATAAGACCGCACTTGTTCATGAAGAAGTCCGGGCTACTTATGAACAGATAAATACAAAAGCAAACCGGTTGGCCAACTGGCTCATAAACCTCGGTGTCTCCAAAGGCGACAGGATTGTCATAGTTTTAGAAAATTGTCTGGAATATGTAGTCAGTTATTACGGTATCCTCAAGGCAGGCGCTGTGGCAGTCCCTTTAAGCAGCGACTTAAAGCCTGACGGTTTAAGGCCTCTTTTAGAAGAACTGGAACCTGAAGTAATTATATCTTCATCAAGATTCGAAAGACTCCTTAAAGCAACCGATCTTGCACCTTATAAGATAAATGCTTTACTATTAAAAAGCCCAAAGCAAAATTGGTCATCTCCTCCCTTTCCTGTATTTTCATGGAAAGATATTATTTGTGACGATGTAACTGCACATCCTGAAATCCATATTAAAGAATCAGATCTTGCAAGTATTATTTATACTTCAGGTTCTACCGGAATCCCAAAGGGAGTAATGCTGTCACATAAAAACATTGTATCAAATGCTAAATCGATTTGCCGGTACCTGGATCTGACAGATAAAGACATTCAAATGGTAGTACTTCCTTTTTTCTATGTAATGGGAAAATCACTTTTGAATACACATTTTGCAGTTGGTGGAACCGTAGTTATTAATAACAAGTTCGCTTTTCCAGCAACGGTTATCAAGCAGATGGTCGCTGAAAAAGTTACGGGATTTTCAGGCGTACCTTCTACCTATGCCTATCTTCTGCATCGCTCTCCTTTAATAAATTACCACGATAAGCTCGCATCACTCAGGTATTGTTCACAGGCAGGCGGCCATATGTCTGGACAGATTAAGGAAGAACTCCGAAAAGTATTGCCTGCACATACACAAATCTACATTATGTATGGAGCAACAGAAGCGTCAGCCCGGCTGACATATCTTAGACCCGATCAATTTGCAGATAAAATGGATTCCATAGGTAAACCGATTCCTGGCGTCTATATGCAGGTTTTAAATAAAAGTGGCCGGGTACTCCCGGCCGGTCAGACAGGTGAACTTGTTGCCTCCGGCCCCAATATTATGCAAGGCTACTGGAAAGATAACAAGGCAACATCTGCTGTTTTGAACAAGAACGGATATAACACCGGAGATCTGGGATACTATGATAAAGAAGGATACTTCTTTGTGAATGGGCGCAAAGACAATCTTTTAAAGGTTGGTGGTCACAGGATTAACCCGCAGGAAATCGAGGATGCGCTGATGGCTACTGAACTCGTAATTGAAACCGCAGTTATAGGAATACCGGACGAACTGTTGGGTAACAAACTAATTGCCCTGGCGGTACCTATAAATGAAACCAGCAGTAAAAACAAAATAATGAAACTTTGCGCCGATAGTTTGCCAAAATATAAATTGCCCAGCTCTATTAAATTAGTTCGCTTACTTCCCAAAAACACGAGTGGTAAAATTGATAGGACAAAATGTCTTGAAATTGCAGGTTGTTAGGAATAAATATTGTATTTTAAACCCGGTCAGAAAGACATCCTTGCCTCCAATCTTCCCAGCGTCACATACGCTATGAGCTATCACCTGTGAGCTATGAGCTATCAACTATCACCTGTGAGCTATCAGCTATCAGCTATAAACTATAAAAAAGAAAGGCTTTTTTATCATGAATATATGCATAGTAGGAACCGGATATGTCGGGCTTGTTACTGCCGCCTGTTTTGCGGAAATGGGCAATGATGTTTGCTGTATTGATGTTGATCAAGCAATAATTGACAGGTTAAGGTCCGGTCAGATTCACATTTATGAACCTGGCCTGGAACCCATTGTAAAACGAAATTCCGAACAAGGGCGGCTGAATTTTTCTACAAACCTGGCAGAAGGTATTGAAGATGCCCTGTTTATACTTAACTGCGTGGGTACACCTTCAAAGCCTGATGGTTCCTGCGATCTTTCATATGTCCATCAGGTGGCATCTCAAATCGGACAGGTTATGAATGAATACAAGATTATAATAAATAAATCGACTGTTCCTGTCGGAACAGCGGATCAGGTACGTAAAATTATTCAGGAAGAGATTGAAAAAAGGGAACTCAATATTGAATTTGATGTGGTTTCAAATCCTGAATTTTTAAAAGAAGGCGATGCAATCAACGATTTTATGAAACCGGACAGGGTAATTTTAGGGACTGACAATATCCGCACTTCTAAACTGATGGAAACATTATATGCCCCCTTTGCGCGCAGTCGCGAAAAAATGATTGTAATGAGCATAAAAAGCGCAGAGCTGACAAAGTATGCTGCAAACTGCATGCTTGCAACTAAAATTTCTTTCATGAACGAAATGGCCAACATTTGCGAACACATAGGCGCTGATGTCAGTGATGTCCGTATCGGTATTGGTTCCGACCACCGAATTGGCTACCATTTTATATACCCTGGTGTAGGATACGGTGGTTCATGCTTTCCGAAAGATGTAAAAGCGCTTATAAATACAACACGGGAAAATGGATACGAACCAAAACTGATTACAGCTGTGGACGAAGTAAACGCCAGACAGAAAAAGGTTCTCGCTGTTAAAATCAGGGATTATTTTTCCAGTCAAAATGGTGTGAAGGACAAAACCCTTGCACTTTGGGGGCTTTCCTTTAAAGCAAATACGGATGATATTCGTGAATCAGCTTCTTTAGAAATTATTTCAGAGTTAACTGCTGAAGGTATGCATATACGTGCATTTGATCCTGTTGCCGGAGAAAATGCAAAAAAAGTCCTTGACGATAACCCTCTTGCAAAGGTGCTTGATAATCAATATGAAGCCGTGGATGGAGCTGATGCTTTGGCTGTTGTAACGGACTGGAACCAGTTCAGGAATCCGGATTTTAAACGCATTAAAAAGGCATTAACAGCACCTGTAATTTTTGATGGCCGCAATCTCTATTCCCCGTCATTCTTGGCAGACCAGGGTTTTGCATATTTCAGCATCGGCAGGGCACCAGTTAATAATTAGCCACAGACCCACACAGACTCACACGAACTTTTTTATTTTATTAGCCACAGACCCACACAGACTCACACAGACATATTCTTTTTCCCGGCCGGACTCGGCCGGGAAAAGGTTGTATGCCCTTTGGGCAGTAAAAACTTCGCAAAGCGATGCAGTTTTCGTTCGGACAATGCCTGCCGCGGAGTGGCCTTGGCGAAGACTGGCCTGCCGCGGTGTAGCCTTAGCGAAGACGGGTCATCCGCCAGGGGCGGATAAAACAGATCAATTTTACGTTGCTAAAGCTGAGACCTTTGAAAAATGGTAATTTTCGAAATCTGCGCTTATCTGCCTCCCGCCAACGGTGGGCCGTCAGGCTCAGATTAGTATAGTTCGCGAAGCGATGGCTTTTTTTATTCGGCTGAGCCAGCCGAATAAAACGTCTGTGTCAGTCTGTGTGGGTCTGTGGCTAAATAA
>JAUWMJ010000055.1 GCA_030613225.1 Desulfobacterales bacterium | reverse complement strand
CTATAGCGGGCTGGTCCTGGATAAGGCACAGGACTATGAAACCGGCTACCATTTAATCAGATCATGGACTTACGATGCCGTCATACTAGATATCATGGGCGTTAGAGGATTCGATTTGCTCAACGCCGCTGTTCATCTTGGTTTTCCCACGGTAATGCTGACAGCTCATGCTCTCTCAGCAGAGAACCTTAAAAAATCTATTGAAATGGGTGCAAGGGCTTATATCCCAAAGGAAAAGATGATGGATATCGCCCAATTTTTAGAGGACGTCCTGACCCTTGAACATCGCTCGGGTTTGCGGCGAATGTTCCAGCGTCTGGGCGGTTTTTTCAGTGAAAAATTCGGGTCACAATGGCAAAAGGGTGAAAAAGATTTCTGGGAACAGGTAGCATCGGGCAACTATGAGCCGAAACCGGTTATCCTGCGCAAGTAATTCCGATTATCTTAAAAATCAATCCTCAATACCTTGGCGCCTCGTATTTTCCTTTCCTTCAGTTCAAGTAGCGCTGTGTTAGCTTCTTCCAATGAAAACTCCTGGATTTCCGGTTTGATGGGAATTTTTGCAGCCAGTTCAAGAAATTCGCTGACATCACGACTGGCCACATTGGCAACACTCTTTATCTCCTTTTCCATCCATAGATGCATGGGGTAATCGAGTTTTAAAAGGTGGTCTTTGTCTTTTTCTTCTTTGCGTATGGCATTAATAACCAGCCTTCCGCCACTTTTTAAATTCTTTAAAGCTTCAACGACAGGCTTCCAGGCCGGCGTGGTGTCAATTATGCTGTCAAGCCTTTCAGGTGATTCATCGCCAGTATCACCGGCCCAGACAGCGCCAAGTTCTCTTGCAAAAATTCTTTCCTTTTCACTTCTTGCAAACACAAAAACTTTTGTCTTCGGATATTTATGTCTTACCATCTTTAAAACAAGATGAGCAGAAGCGCCAAACCCGGTAAGTCCCAGACTTTGCCCGTCTTTGATTCCTGTTAGCCGCAAAGAACGGTAACCAATTGCTCCGGCGCATAAGAGAGGGGCTGCGTGGACATCTGAAAATTCATCAGGTATGGCAAAGGCGAAATCTTCTTTAACCGTCATGTATTCGGCATATCCGCCGTTAGCGTCCTGACCGGTGGCCTTAAATTCTTTACACAAGTTTTCATCCCCTTGAAGACAAAATCCGCACTTACCGCAGGCTGAATAAATCCAGGCAATACCGACCCTGTCTCCAATTTTATATTTATTTGCCCCGCTTCCGACCTTCTCCACTTTTCCGACTACCTGATGGCCGAGCACAACCGGCAGCCTGGGTGGTGGCGTCCTCCCTTCTATTTCATCCAGCTCGGTATGGCAAATCCCGCAGGCTGAAACCTTAACTAATATCTCCCTTTCCCCGGGAACAGGATCAGGCAAATTGACCATTTCCAGGGGTTCTTTATTCTTTCGAAAATCGCAGATATTTTTTAAAACCATTGCTTTCATTGTATTATAGCTCCCCTAAAGACCAAGCTTCTTCTTGAAATTTCTTGCCCTGCTCCGGCTTACCGGTATCTCCGTCGATTTATCGTCCGACATATTCACAAGGTAGCGTCCGTTGAACCATGGAATTACTTCCTTGATATAGGAAAGGTTGACAAGATAAGCCCTGTGGGTTCTGAAAAAATGATACGGTAATAAAATAGTTTCAAGTTCGCTAATGGTGGAAATACTGTGGCAGATAAATTGATTATTTTGTGTACTTATAAATATCTTCTTTTCTTCCGACCTGCAAAAAAAGATGTTTTCAGGATCGAGGAGAAGAATACGGCCTTTATTTTCAACAGATATTCTAACAACGCTTTTCTCATTTCCGCCGATGCTTTCTATCAGACGATCAAGTTCTTGGATAGTCACAGCTTTGCCCTTTGAAGAGATCCACTCTTTTGCACGCTCTATGCTTTTTCTTATGCGATTTTCGGAAAAAGGTTTTAAAACATAATCTATCGCATTTGCATCAAAAGCCCTGACAGCATACTGGTCAAAAGCTGTAGCAAAAATAATCAGGGGAGGCCTGTCAAATGATGAAACAATTCGGGCCACATGAAAGCCGCTTTTAACCGGCATATGGATATCAAGAAAGACCAGATCCGGCTTTTTCGCCCTTATTTCTTTTATGGCCTTCGAAGCTGAATTAGACGAAGCAACTACTTCAACATCCTCAATCCTGGAAAGTATATAAGCCAGTTCATCAACGGCCGGTGGCTCATCATCTACAATAATACAGCGAATCTTCATGAATGCTCCATTTAAATTTACAAATTGCAAAATCTGGTGTCAAAGTCAATATTGATTTTGAAGGAAAAGAGAAGAAAAAAAGGAAATTGACGGGATGGGACATAGCATTGATGAACTCATAAAAAGTAACGCCGATGGTGCCCTCAGGAAATGCCCTTGGGGTGCTAAGTAAAAAGTTCCATATACCCCCGCTAAAAATCAGTGGGATAAAAAGGCGCAGTGATTTTTCAGAGACGAGGCAATACATGTAGTATGCCGAGTTTCTGAAAAAGCGCTGCAACGCAGTAGATGAGACTTTTTACGACGCCATCAATATTCGATCTAACTGTTTTTCAACAAGGTTGTCATTATTTTTTAAATATTGCCTCAGTACATCATAACCGATTAACGGTGTTTCAGAATAGGGAAAATTGATCATCGGTATTTCGACTAATGCCTTGTTTAATTCATCTCCTGCTGAATCCATCTGCTTTTTATTATAAACAATTTGATTAACATGAATGTTAATATCTTTTAAACTCTCGAAAATACGCATCGATTCCGCAAAAGACAGCCGGTCGGGGTTTAAAACCAGTTGTACTTTGGTTTCGTCCCTATGCTCAAAAATCTTTTTTAAAGTCTGAAACTCATTTTTCATCTCATTGATTTTATTTAAGACTTTATCCCGCTCAAATTCCTTTTTAATCAGCTTTATTTTAGTGATAATTTCTCTTTTTTTAATAATCTCCTGACGCAAAGCCAGAAGTTGCTCTATCCATATTAAAGAAAGCACAGGAAGGTTAAAAAATTTTAAAGAAAGCGCTGTAGGTGCCATGTCAAAAATAAGATAATCATAATCAGAAAAATTATTTTGAATATGATTAAAAGCTAAAATGAGTGCATATTCTTCCAGACCGGGGGAGTGCTTGATAACATTAAAATAATTTTCAAGGTTAAATGCGGTTAAATAGTTATATGTCCTGTTGATCTGCTGCTGTATTTCCTTAAGATATGCTTTAATCCATTTTTCCTGGTCAACTTCGATTACCGAAAAAGCATTCGTAACTTTCATGGGTTTGTCAGAAAAGCTTTTTTTAAAAATATCAGATTGATTATGGGCTGGATCTAAAGATACCATCAGCACTTTATGCCCTTTTTCAGCCAGATATACTGAATATAGGGCAGATGATGTTGATTTGCCTACACCACCTTTACCCATGAAAAATAAATTTACCGGTTTTATCATCACCTAACCTATGTCGAATACGGAAAAAAGTTGCGACAGTGGTTCATTGGCAGTATCGACTTTTTCCATCATTAAAATCAGTTCTTTTTCCATCAGGGGCATCAAATCGAGGGAAATTTTCATCGGCGGCGATGGCATACCGATAAAGGAACCCAGCACCAGAATCCCGAAAATATGGTTCAATTCTTCCAGTTCGATTTCAATGGTTTCTACTGCCTTGCCCCGGGCAACTTCATCCGCAATTTTCCAGGCGGAGAAGAGTTTATTTTTTATAGTTTTCAGTATGTTATGCATGATAGTGCTTTGATTCTTTGTAAGTCTGCAACATTTATTTTACTCTAAAAATCCGTTTTTCAAATGCAATCCGTTTTTGTGACGGATAAAAATAATAAACAGAGTAAAGTGCCATTATAAATGTTGCTGAAAAGTAGAATTTCGGAAATTCAAAAAAATAAGCAACCAAACCCAGATAAGGGGCCACAAGCGCAATTCGGATGAGACTTTGCTCAAATTTAATTAGTTTGGATTCAGTCGTACTTTTTTCATTACTCATTTTGTGTGCAAATAGTGATCGAAAGAAAATAGGGGCTGCTATGGCAAAAATGACGGACAGGACAAAAACAGAGGGCGCAAGAATAGATATAAATTGCGGTTTACCCAAATGAATAAAATTAAACTCTTTTAACAGGTAAATACAAATAAATCCCAGAATTGCCGGGATTAAAAGGCTGAAATAAGTCCTTTTTAATTTGTCAATCATATTTAGGCATATCCAGGCATATTCGGAGAAATTTTTAAAAAATAAAAAAGAAGCGGAAGTACCGCAAAGATGCGATACTTCCGTCTAATTGTTGTTTGTTAGGTTTCTTGTGGTGTTGCACCCTCGGCTGATTCACCGCCACCGAACAATTTAATAAGACCTTCAATTGCAATCCAGATAGCGATTATAAGAATTACACCGTTAATGACCTGCAGCAATAAGTTGTGCGCGGTTCCGAATTTGGTCTGGTTCATAATAAGAGCCCAGATGGTCATAACCGCCATAAAAACCGCAGGAATTCCTGAAATCATCCATTTCAACCCGCCTTTGGCTTTCAGATAAACTGCGATAATAATCAGCACCAGGGCAGCCAGTGTCTGGTTGACTGCGCCGAAAAGCGGCCACAGTTTTAAGGCGCCTTTCCCGCCTGCTCCTGTAACAAAGGCTAATATTAAGGCAGTGCCCACAGCAATAAATGTGGCAACATAGCGGTTGGTTAAAAAATCAAGCTTAATATCGCCAAAAAGTTCGGCAATAACATAACGTTGAATACGGGTAGCTGTGTCAAGGGTAGTTCCTGCAAATGATGCAACAAAAACACCCATAATGACAATACAAACTCCATGCGGAATACCAAGTGTACCCATCATATTGGCAGAACCCACCACAAAGGCGCTGATCTTTGAGCCTAGACCTGCGGCTGCTGCCCAGGAAGAATAGTGGGTCGTCCATGCAGCAACGCCCATAAGGGTCTCGCCTCCTTTGGGGGTATATCCCATTCCGATTCCGGCGGCTACGGCTATAACCACTAAAGTTGCCAGCGTACCCTCCATCAGCATCGATCCATAGCCGACAAAAAGGGAATCTGATTCACTGCGTATCTGTTTGGAAGATGTTCCCGATGAAACCAGTGAGTGAAATCCGGAAATTGCACCGCAGGCAATCGTGATAAAAAGGAAAGGCCACATGGGGGGTGCCTTTGCAGGGGAAGCCTGTATGGCAGGGGCCACTATGTGAAGATTGCCGCCAAAGGCAGAGAATAATACTCCCAAAATCAGAAGAGCCAGTATAATAACTAACTGGTGCGAATTGATAAAATCGCGAGGCTGGAGCAACGTGGTAACCGGCAGTGTAGATGCGATAAAGGCGTATATAAGCAAAATAATTGTCCATAGACCAGTGGCGGGAATTCCTGCAATGACAGGTAGTTTAACCGGCACATAATAACCGATGATGAACGTGGCATACATTACAATCACGGCAACAATCGACGCGGTCATAACGTTTGCGCCTTTTTTATAAATAAGATAACCAAGATAGATGGCAATGGGTATTTCCAGCCATACCGGGATCACCGATTGTGGAAACATGGCAAAAACAACAGCAATCACCAAACCAAAAATGGCAATTACAATCCACAATTCCAGGAAAACAATCAAAAAGAATAAAAACTTGGTGCGGCTGTTCACATATTTGGCTGTATATTCCGCAACCGATTGCCCCCGGTTTCGCATGGAAATGATTAAAGCGCCGAAATCGTGTACCGCTCCCATCATGATAGTTCCCACAAAGATCCATATGATTGCCGGAACCCAGCCCCATATAATAGCGATTGCCGGTCCCACGATGGGTCCGGTGCCTGCTATTGATGTGAAATGATGCCCGAAAATCACTTCCTTTTTAGTGGGCACATAATCAATCCCGTCTTCGAGTTCAACGGAAGGCACTTTTGCCTCAGCCGACAGATTAAAAATCTTTTTGCCGATAAACTTGCCGTAAAAGTTGTACATAAGAATGTAACCGACAAATACTACCACCATAATCAATAAAGCATCCATAATTCCTCCTTTCAATTAATATTGGGTTTAATTGAAATTTCGGCTTTTCAGACTAAAAAGCCTTTGTGTACATACTGTCTCACTAGTCGTTCTTATTTTAGAAGTCAAGGTTAAAATACATGTTTAAGCATTATTAAATCATTCCTGAACTTACCATGGGAATTATTAATTTTACCGTTGTGCCCAAGCCTTTTTTGCTGTCAACAGCTAATTTATATTGTGGACCGTAGATCTGTTCCATTCTCTGGTTGATGTTCTTTAGACCAATACCATCCGAAGAATATTCCAGGTTGTTTTTTCTGAATATACCTTCACTCTGCTTTTTATTCATCCCCACACCGTCGTCTCGCACTGAAACATGAAGTTCGCTATCGAGTTTCGAGACCGTGACCTGAATCGATCCCCCATCCTCTTTCACCGCAATGCCGTGTCTGACTGCGTTTTCCACCAAAGGCTGGATAATTAAAGGAGGAATAGGCCATTCTTCGCATCCTGATTTCATATCTATAGAAACTTTAATTCGCTCCCCGAAACGTGCCTTTTCTATGGCAAGATATGATTTGACCTGCTGCAGTTCGTCGGCCACTGTAACAAAATCCTTATGATTTTCGAGACTCTTTCTCAGGTAGCTTGAAAGATCTATCAGAAGCTCCCTGGCCTTCCCAGGATTTGTACGGCAAAAAGAAGTAATAGTATTTAGTGAATTAAACAGAAAATGAGGTTCGATCTGGGACTGAAGGCGTTTGATTTCGGCCTTGGCAAGCAGCTGGGTTTTTAATTGAATATCTTCCAGTTCAAGCTGGGTTGAAAAAAGGTTTGCCAGGCCAAGGGCGATTTGAAGATCGGTATCGCTCAGAAATACATCTTTATTGCCATAGAGTTTTAAAGCTCCCACTATGTTACCCGATTTTTTTAAAGGGACTATAATTGCAGATTGAAGTGAGCAGCCTTTTATATTACAACCGATCTTATTCTTATTTTTAATAAAAAGCGGTTTACCTGTTTCAACAACCACCTTTGTCGATCTGGTCTGGATATTTTGTCCGGCCTTGTGATGATCCTCCCCTGCTCCTATAAAGGACAAAATACGGGCGTCATCGGTTATGGAAACGGCTGCTACCGATATATTGTCAAAGATAATTTGTGCAGTGATTCGGGCTGTATCCAGATTGAGTCCTGATCTGAGATGGCTTACTGTTTTATTGGCGATATTTAAAGCCTTTTGGGCTTGTATGGAAGCTCTTCTTGCCCTGTCTTTAAGTACAACGCGGATTATTTCAACGAATAGGCCGGCGCCAATGGAATTTAGCAGGATCATTGGAATAGATACTAACTTAACTAGATGCAAGGCACTTACGAACGGCCTGGCCAAAGCCAAAACCATCAGCATATGAAGCGATTCCCCCACAAGACCTATTAACACCGCCAGCCTCCAGTTAAGGATACTTTTTTTATCTCTCAATCTGGCTGAAATCAGTCCTGCGGCCATTCCTTCCAGGAACGTGGAAAGACCGCATGGTATGTAGGTAAATCCACCGATATCGATTAAAAACCTGTGCCCGCCGGCAATCAAGCCGGCACCTATACCTACTACAGGTCCTCCAAAAAGCCCGGCCGTTATGACTGCCATGGCCCTTAGATTTGCAATAGCGCCTTCCACCGGAACACCAACATAAGTTCCGAGTATACCGAATGTCCCGAAAAACAGGATCAATACAAATTTGTCTTTTAAAGAGGTTTCCTTAAGTACCAGTTTCCGAAATGCTCCCCAGGAAAGCAGCAGGAAAGCAGCCGCCGCTATTATTCCAAAATTCGCAAATAATGTTATCAGAAGTTCGGTAATAGTCATGGTGTGTCTTTATCTGTAATCGTTCACAGGTTCAAGGTTCAGGGTTCAAGGTTTTTAAAAAACGGAGACGTTTAACCTGAAATATCGCCTTTCATACGCGCAATGCGACTTGCGACCGAGCAAGATACAAGGTACTCACTTAAAATGAAATTATTTCATATTGGCCGGGCCGAAGGGCAGAGGCAACCAAAAAGCGCAACCCTGAACGGTGAACCTTGAACCTGTGAACGATTACCTTTATCTTTTGGTTCATCGCGGATTTGTGAGATATTTTGGTTTCAGGTGTCAGGTTTCAGGAATAAGTCTCAAATGGCAGTTGATTTATTTGCTATAATCTCATGAGGTTACGGTGGATTGCTTGGCCGAAACGCAATAGCTGAATACTGAACACTGACACCTGAAACCTGAGTTTTCGAAAAACAGACATTATTTCACAATAATCCGCGATGAGCCTATCTTTTTATATTCGCCATGCTGAAGCAGGTATTTTCTTTTTACCCTTTTTATAGTTATTTATAGAAGGAAGGAGCACATCACAGGTAAGTCTCACCATGGGGGCTGATGCTAAAAAGCCCATTGACACAACAAGATATCCAAGCTTTGTCTCTCGTACATACAATGCGCCCTTGTCAAAAACAAGATTCGCCTCTCTGGCACCATTTAATGATTCAACAAAAGGCTTCCAGTCACGACTTTCCGGTCTTTCAGACAATGGAGATGAAAAATCCTCGAAAATTAAATCACCATCAAAAGAAACGAACATGATCCCGTTTACATCCTTTAAATCTAGAAGGTCGGCAAAAAGTTTTTTCATAATTTTCCTCTCTTACAGGTAATGTTTTCCTGTAAGCGTTCACGGGTTCAAAGGTTCAGGGGTTCAAAAGGTTTATTCTCATCAGCATACGCCATTTTGTAATCGTTTTATACGGAAAAACCTATCGCTTCCACATCCCTGTAAATCTGAAAAATGGTGCTTGGCATTGATGTGGCAAAACCGGGGTTTTTTACGCGCATTTTGGGGATCCAATTTCAGTCTTTTCCCTAATCGTGAACATTGAACCCTTAACCTGTGAAGGGTTATTTTTTTCTTTTCTCATCGTACTTTGACTCTCCTGCTGCGTGGAAAGTGAAAGTAAAAACTGAGAAAGACTATTTACGAGTTAATTACACTTAATAGAGGTTATATAAAAAAAACTCAAGAATTAATAGCATAAAGATGGAAAGAAATGCCACAAAAACTGACTGAAAGGTATATTTATTTGGATGAATGGTCGTTTTTTTAACCTGAATGGCAAAAAGGTATCTCGCTGCATAGATTTATTAACTGTTTTGCTTTGTAACCGTTCACAGGTTCAGGGTTCAGAGTTCAAGGTTAGAGAGCGATGAGAATTGAACGGTTTGAAGATATTGAGGCCTGCTGGCACGTGTCACAGGTTCAGAGTTCAAAGGTTAATAACCCCTGAACCTGTGAACGCGTAAAATTTGATGATCTCGTAAAAAGTCGAATTTACCACAGAGAACACTGAGCTTACAGAGCTAACTAATTAATAAAACAAGTTATTATCTGTGTTCTCTGTGAGCTCAGTGGTGAAAAAGGACTTTTTACGAGTTCATCAACATTTGCCTTTGAATCTTTTTCAGCTTCAGCCACACCTTATTAACCTGCTTTTTGGTTTCTTCGATTGTGTTTTCATTATTTATTATAAAATTTGCGAAACCGACCTTTTCATCTATGGGAAGCTGTGACTTAAGGATGTTGATAGCTTCTTTTATGCTTAAACCGTCTCTTTGCGCAAGGCGCTCGACCTGTGTTTTTTGTGAGACATAGACAATAATGAGATTGTCGAAAGCATACTGCATGTTCAGTTCTATAAGAAGCGGAATGGATACCTGGATGACAGCATCCGGATCCTTTTTGGCAATCGCGTCTATCTGTTTGAAAAACTCTTCGTAGATCCGCGGATGGGTAAAGCTCTCCAGCTTTTTTCTTTTCTCAAAATTCTGGAAGACAATTTTTGAAAGCTTTTTCCGGTCAAGGGTTCCGTCTTCGGCAAGGATCTGCTTTCCGAAATAATTGACGATTGCTTCCAAACCGTGTGTGCCTGGCTCGACTACCTGTCTTGCGATCAAGTCAAAATCGATAAGCGGTGCCCCCAGCTTCTCCAGCATATCAGATACCGTGCTCTTGCCGCTGGCAATTCCGCCTGTCAGGCCCACAACCACACAGTTGTTTTTCTTTTTAAAGTTTTTTAATAAGGCTTCAAATTTTTTGTGAGTTTCAGGAAGCATGGATTTAGGCACACGTTCGGAACAAAAAGGTTGAACAATCGTAGTGCTGTAAGCGTTCACAGGTGCTGCAGATGTGCGTGATCAGGACGACCAGCTATAGTTTTTGCTATGCTGATTGCCCTGAGCGCGCACAGATGCGGTGCCTGTCAGCCTTACAATGAGACAATTGTTTTTCTTTTTAAAGTTTTTTAATAAGGCTTCAAATTTTTTCATGGATACAGGAAGCATGGATTTAGGCACACGTTCGGAACAAAAAAGTTGAACAATCGTAGCGCTGTAAGCGTTCACAGGTGCTGCATATGTGCGTGATCAGGGTGACCAGCTATAGTTTTTGCTATGCTGGTCACCCTGATCGCGTGCAGATGCGGTGCCTGTGAACGCTTACTAAATTTTAAAACGCCAGGCACAGTACCACTCATCAGGATGTTCATCCGGCGGGCATCCGATGCATTCGGTTTTTATTCTCGGATCAATCGACCTGGCAAAATAGGTGTGTTCAACCATTCCACCGGATTTGCATGGATAATCATCAAGGCCTTTTGATTTCCTTGCGTATTGAACGCGGCATTCGTTCATCTGAAA
>JAUWMJ010000252.1 GCA_030613225.1 Desulfobacterales bacterium | reverse complement strand
TTACAAGGTCTCCATTTTTTCTGAAAGTTGCAAGCCTGTCACGGACAAAGGGAATAATTGCTCTTGCCTGGACACCGCAGTAAAGAGCGCCCTTTTCATCGATAAAATCGTTTAACATATCGACAATGATTAAGGCCTTTTGTGGCATATCTGCCTCCTTTAATGTTTCATCTTTTCTTTCACAACCCTTTCAAAGAAACGGTCAAGTTCATGTACTGCTTTAATATCTTCATACAAGACGTCAGCATTTTTTAAAATCCTGTTTTTGATTTCATTTTTAAATGCCTTGTCGTTTACAATTCTGCTTCAATGGGAAATGTCATTATTTTGTGATCCAGCTAACGATTTCTTCCTTTTTTGGAATTTTCCCTACACTTTTCACTTCACCGTCAACCACAACCGCAGGAGTGCCGAAAACACCGTAACCGGCGATTTTCATAAGATCTGTCACTTTTTCGATTTTAGCATCCTTGCCGGACTCGGCAACTACTTCCCTGACAAGCCGTTCCGTCTCCTGGCACTTGGGACATCCGGGTCCCAATACTTTAATATCCATCCTTTACCACCCCTTTCTATAATTTTTCTTGAGCTTCCTTTAACCATTCGATGAGCTTATTTTTAGGGGGCACCCTTCCCACAGATTTGACTTTCCCGTTTATGATCAAAGCCGGCATCCCCATAACACCATACTTTCCTATCTCTTTAATGTCCCGAACATGCTCTATATCGGCTATAATCTCGAACTCGGCCATCACATGCATTAGTTCCTGCTCCAACTTGTCGCACTGAGTACATCCCTGGCCCAGGACTTTGACTTCAAGCCCTTCAAAAACTTCTTCTTCATAAGGTCTACCGAGATATTTATTAAATTCCCGTAAAAAAGCTTTGCCGTATTCCTCCCTGATATTACCAGGGATGTAATTTTTCCTGGAAAGTCGTTTAAGTAGCTCATCTATGATTTCTGCTTCCGGCTTTTCGGCAAAATCATTCGCCACCTCTTCTATAATACTTTTCAGGCCTATAATGCCAATATTGTGTTTACCGACCTTGATTTGCCTTACATCTTTTTGTGACATAGCTTAACCTTACGACGACCTTTATCGCTAACCATAATGCGTCTTTTTTAACTTGTTTGTTAGCCTATCACGTACTTGTTCCGGGTTACGAGTTGCGGGTTTAAAATCCAGATGAATGTTCCGATTAATAACACGAAACGCGCAACCCGTAACCCGCAACAATATCGCATAACACAAAAAGAAGCTGTTGCTAAATAAAACTGGTAATTTGCGTTGTAGGGTTAAACCTCCATCATCCTGCAATCAAGCCGTATAACATCCCTGCGATAGTAGATAGGATTATTATAATTGAGCAAAAAACCGCTGTCTTTTTTATGCCCATGACACTGCCGATCACCAGCATGTTTGGCAGCGACAGGGCCGGGCCGGCCAGCAGAAGTGCCAGGGCAGGCCCCTTGCCCATCCCTGCACCGAGAAGCCCCTGGAGGATGGGAACCTCGGTAAGGGTGGCAAAATACATCAGAGCCCCGGCAACCGAAGCAAATAAATTTGCCCAAAGAGAATTTCCTCCTAACAGCGTTTGAATAAAGTGTTCGGGAATCAAAGCAGAATGTCCGGGACGGCCCAACATAAAACCGGCTACAAGAACACCGCCTCCTAGAAGAGGAAAAATCTGTTTCATAAAACCCCAGGTCGATTCCACCCAGGTTTTGCATTCATCCCTGGTAAACCAGGACTTTAGTATAAATCCCAGTATAATAAGCAAAGCTATGGTTATATACCATTTGGCCGCAAATATTGCAGGCCACAGGCCTGTTGAACCTTCGGCAGGCCGCGCAAAGGCTGCAAAAATCAGGATCAGCACCATGGTGAGGATATATAATGCATCCTGCAATAGAGTTCTTTCCTTGCCTTCCTCGTCCGGCAAATAGATCTGTCCCTGGGTTCGCGCTGCATCGTCCTTACGAAAAATCAAAGCCATGAGCAAACCGGTGATAACGGCAAAAACAATTGCGCCAATAGCACGTGCCAGGCCGAGTTGCCATCCAAGTATTTTTGCCGTAAGGGTAATTGCCAGTACATTAATCGCCGGACCGGAATAAAGAAAGGCTGTGGCAGGACCGATTCCAGCACCCCGTGAATAGATACCTGCAAACAGCGGCAAAACTGTACACGAACATACCGCCAGAACGGTTCCGGAAACAGAGGCAACAGAATAAGACAGGATTTTTTTTGCCTGGGAGCCAAAATATTTAAAAACCGAAGCCTGGGAAACGAATACCGATATGGCTCCGGCAATGAAAAAAGCGGGTATCAGACAGGTCAAAACGTGTTTCCTGGCATATTCCTGAAGCATCATAAATGCTTCAAAGCCTGATTGGCGAATGATGGGATGGCTCCATGGTATGTAATAACTTGCCAGAAAAATCAAAATAATCCATATTAATTTTGTGAGTTCTTTCATTTTATTTTTCTTTCTTGTTCATTTTCTAATTTGCTGATTGTGATTGTAAATAATCGATTTTACAGGTTCTTATTTCGGTCATTTAGATATTCGGATTTCGAATTTGTTTCGTATTTCGCGTTTCGTGCTTCGGATTTTTATATCGTAACTCGGGTTGTGAGGTTCAGGGTTCACAGTTCACGGTTGGGTGTATCATGAGCGACATGATGAGCTCAAATAACTCATAGTTTATCAGTTTAACAGCTATCAATTCATCTGTTTAACCCGGAACCGTGAACCCTGGAACTTTGAACCTTAGTAGTTATTTTATATCTATATATACTTATACGGTTATATAATGAAGGATAAAATTTTACTGCCCGCACAGCTCTTCCCTGTTTAAAAAAGGTATTTTCTCCACTAATTTGGCAATTTCCGGATCATCTTCCAGCCAGTACTTGAGATTTCCCAGAAGACTTGCTACATAAGGACTGTTTACTCCATCTGTAAGATGGTAGTTGACCCACAGGCCGTCTTTGCTATAATCGACCAGACCTGCCTCTTCCAAAATTTTCAGATGTTTGGATGCATTAGGCTGGGATATTTCCAGAGCAGCCCGCAACTCACAGACACACATGGTTTTATGCTGCAGCATCTTTACGATTTTGACCCGATTCTGGTCGGAAAGCGCCTTCATGACCTTGATAAATGATTTCATTGACAACTCCCTATATTCTTTATAAGTAATATAGAAATTTATTTTTAACATGTCAAGGGAAGAAAGCCCTTAAAAAACTTGGGAGGTATATTATGTCTGATATAAAAAATGAAAATAAAGACTCAAAGTCTGCTTTTCCAACCTTTATATTCAACCGCCTTGAATTTTCCGGATCACTCGGGGATCTTGGAACTTTACTTCCCATTGCCATTGCCATGATTGTTTTAAACGGCCTTAACGTAACCAATGTTATGGTAACCGTTGGCTTGTTTTATGTAATTGCAGGTATCTATTTCAAAGTGCCGGTTCCTGTCCAGCCCATGAAGGTAATCGGAGCCTATGCCATTGCCGTGGGTCTTACTCCTGCCCAAATAATCTCAGCCAGCCTCTGGATGGGAATATGCGTCCTTTTCATTGGTACAACAGGCCTGATTCATATTATCGGCAAGTACACTCCTAAAAGCACAATTCGAGGTGTGCAACTTGGTGTCGGAATAATATTGATGACAAAAGGTCTGGATTTTATGATAAAGCCTGATCCAAACCTTGCCATCCAGTACTTAGGGCCGGTTAACATGGGGATTATTCTTGGCATTATCGGTATGGCGCTTACCTTTCTGCTTCTTGAAAACAAAAAGATTCCAGCAGCAGTTATAGTGATATCCGCAGGTGTCCTGCTGGGTCTTTTTATCGGCAAACCGGTTGAATTCAGCAAGTTGAAAATAGGTTTTAACGTGCCCATGCCATTCCCTTACGGCATGCCGGCCGTCAGTGACCTTATGTGGGTAATCCCGGCTCTGGTCCTGCCGCAACTTCCCATGACCATTGGAAACGCTATTTTGTCCAATACAGATCTTATGCATGAGTATTTCGGAAAGAGGGCTCACCGGGCTACCTACCGCTCAATAGCTAACAGCCAGGGTATTGCCGACATCGTAAGTTTTATCTGGGGTGGCATTCCCATGTGTCACGGTGCAGGCGGCCTTGCAGCCAACTACAGATTTGGCGCCCGCACAGCCGGTGCCAATATAATGATCGGAAGCATTTTTGTCCTGCTGGGAATTCTATTCGGCCAGAACGCCATCATTATACTTAACCTTCTTCCAATGTCCATACTGGGTGTTCTTCTGGTTTTTGCAGGCGCTCAACTGGCCCTTATGATAAGGGACCTGACGGAAAGGAAAGACCTCTTTGTAGCCCTTGTCATGCTGGGTATAACTCTGACTGTGAATCTGGCCACAGCATTTATCTGCGGAATTTTTATTGCCTATGCGTTGAAGAGTGATAAAATTAATGTGTAAAGAATCCACGACCAAAGGATGTGTCATTAATTTAACCATCGAAGGATCTGTCGGATACACCAGATTTAAAGTGACTCTTCAGGTTTTCGTGATTGGTTTCAATTAGTTGTTTCTTTTTCTCTCTGCCCTTTTCGATCATTTTTTTCAATTCATCATGCTTAACAGGATCAAATGTGTCAAGAACCTGGGAATGAGTTTTCCACCAATAGAGGCATATTTCGGCATCAGTATAGTTTTCTTTCATCATGCATTTTTCAATGCACTTCAGATTGCTGTTGACGGATTTTTCATATATCTGTTTTTTAAATTCATCAAACTTGTTCTGATCGAACGTTCCTGCGTCCTTTGCATTACTGCGCCATATATTAAGGGCAACGCGCGCACTGAAGAATCCGTCTCTTTCAATAACAACTTTAAGTCGCCAGAGGCTGATATTGGCAGTTCTTCTAAGCAATTTCTGTCGGGCTTTGTCATCTTCAACCTGCCCGGTTTCACTATATGCTTTTACCGGCAATAAAAACACTATTGCCAAAAAAAATATTGCACTTATATTCGTAATTTTTGTTAAGTTGATCATCTTTATCTGCGAATTTTCCACATTTAAAAAATCCTATAAATTCAATCCAAAATTTGAATGATTTTCCTTGAGGTATATTCTCCTACGTCTGCCAGTGCGTCCAATGGCAAAAAGTTGTGAGCGTTATTTGAAAAAAGACAGGTAGCCGAAGCGGAAAAATCTTCGTCAGCATGATAGAATATATAACAAAGAGTTATTTTTGGTAAAGGGCAAAGGAAAAATGAAAAATCACCTCCTGCTATTTCAGAAGCATCTTTGCCCTGCATATATTCCATAATATGATTTTGTTCCTCTTCAACCTTTTCCACATAAGGAACAAGAATTTTTTCAGTATATGAAGC
>JAUWMJ010000215.1 GCA_030613225.1 Desulfobacterales bacterium | reverse complement strand
ACGTCGAACATCGAACATTGAACATCGAATGATGAAATCGCTTCGCCAGTTTATAAATTGGTAGAATACCTTATTCAAAATTCGATGTTGGACGTTCGATGTTCGACGTTCATAGACTTTTGGTTTGAAGGCGATATCCTTGATATTGGATTGTATTTTGCATAAATCGCAATGTTTTTAGACCATCCCTTCGAGGGGTAAATTAATGCCACGTCCTTTGGCGTGAATTCTTTGCTAATCCGTAAAAAGCATTTGCTTTATCCATCTATGTCCAAGCTTTAATAGCTCAACATCATCATTTTTTACAGCTTCCATTATATCAGAATCGAGATGAAAATAATCTAATAATCCTTTTTCAAATATATTGGGGCTGAATCTGTCAAGGTCATAAAGGGCAATGTGAAAAAAGTGATTTGATTTCATATCCAGCGGGTCTGGACGGGCACGATTTTTCAGGCTTATAATTTCCATGAGCATATCATTCATCTCGTTATACCCGGTTATTTTCTGATTCTCAATCCACTGTCTGACCGTCTGTGTTGTTTCCTGCTCAAAGCCACGGCAATGGGATTCTTTTATCAGAGCGAAATGTTCGGGTACCTTACCTGTTTCCCGGGAACGGGACACGGCACGGGCAAGCGGGTACATCCGGCAGGAAGATGGCCGGGCATTATATACACTGCATCCTGATGGCGTAACAAAAGGGCATTTTAAATTTAAAGCATCATCCGGTTTTAATGCAATGACAGGAAGTCCGGTTTCAGGGCCTGTATGTTGAGTAGTATAGCGCTCAAGAAACGCACCGCTTGTCATATCAAGATAATTTTTAAGGCAAAGTATATCGTATGGAGTTAGAAACTGGTTTAAATCCCTGCAGCATTCATTGAAACATGGAACTTTAGCTGAGCATGAGAATTTAAAGGTATCGTCTATTGAAAGGGGAATCATTTCCGGCTCCTGAATTCTGGCTACATGAATGTTTATAATATTTTATTTGCCTTGACAATATTTGTTTTGCGACTTAGTTTTTCGAACGAAATCATAATTTTGATGGCGTCGTAAAAAATCATTTTTCACCACAGAGCTCGCAGAGAACACAGAGAATAGCTTGTTTTATTAATTAATTATCTCTGTGAGCTCCGTGTTCTCTGTGGTAAATTCGACTTTTTACGAATTCATCAATTTTAATAACCGTAAACTAATTAACCGACTTAAATGTATAATTGCCATGCCACAAATTATATCAATAGTAGGTAAATCAGGATCAGGAAAAACAACCCTTTTAGAAAAACTGGTCGCTGAACTTAAAAAACGAGGCTATAAAATAGGTACTATAAAACACGCATCCCAGGGGTTTGATATCGATAAAAAGGGGAAAGACAGCTGGCGGCACAAGCAGGCCGGTGCAGACACGGTTGTTGTTGCTTCTGTCGGAAAAATTGCAATGGTTAAGAATGAAAGCCATGAGACTTTAGACGATCTTGAAAAGTATTTCCCTGACATGAATATTGTTATTACTGAAGGTTTTAAAAAGGAGAACAAACCCAAAATAGAGGTTTTCCGGGCAGAAAAACACAGAAAGCCCCTTTGTCCGGGTGACACCAATCTCATCGCTTTTGTTACAAATACTCAGCAAAAACTTTCCGTTCCAATCTTCGGCCTGGAAGAGATAGAAGAACTTGCCGACTTTATTGAAAAAAAATATTTATGAACCAAGAAAACTTCGATCGCCTGAAAATCTGGTTTGACGAATACGTATCCGGATACTATACCGATAATTCAGAATACAACTATCCTTTACGGCTGAAAAAAAATCATACAAAGCGTGTATGTGAAAATATTATCATGATCGGCAAGGCTATGGAGCTGTCGGATTATGATCTTATGCTTGCAGAAACCATGGCTTTATTTCATGATATCGGACGCTTTGAGCAATATGCAAGGTACGGCACCTTCAGCGATATAGCCTCTGAAAACCATGCCAAACTCAGCTTGAGACAAATGGCCACCCATGAAGTTCTCTCTGAAAATACAGGAGATGAAAAGCGTCTTATAACTAAAGCAATTGCATATCATAATGTTGCATCACTTCCGGATGTTAAAGATGAAAAAGAGCTTTTTTATATGCGCCTTTTACGGGATGCAGACAAACTCGATATCTGGAAAGTCGTTATAGATTATTATCATGAGCGTGATAATTTCCAGAGCTCTGCCATAGAGTTAAATCTTCCTGACGAACCTATCTGGTCCCGCAGGATTCTTGAAGCAGTAATAAATAAAAAAATAGCTCATATGGAAGATCTGAAAACTTTAAATGACTTTAAGCTTCTGCAGATAAGCTGGGTGTTTGATCTTAATTTTGCTTCTTCATTTAAGGCTGTTGAAAATCGAAAATATTTATTTCAGATCGAAGCAACCCTGCCGCAATCCCCGGATATTGTGGATGCTGTTGCTATAGCACACAGTTATGTGAAAAGCCACCTGTAAACGTTCACAGGCACCGCATCTGCACGCGATCAGGGCAACCCGCATAGCAGACTATAGCTGGTCGCCCTGATCACGCACATATGCAGCACCTGTGAACGCTTACAGAACGGAGATTGTGCTACCTTTTTTGTTCCAAATGGGCATATGAACGGGTACCATTTTCCCTTCGGCAAATCAATATGTGTGTAACTTATTTTAAATAAATCCCAAAAACTTTGATTTTTGTCAATTCATAGTTCCAGGCAAAGGTTTACTCATTTAAAAACAACTGTGCCTTTTCAATAAATCAAGGCTCTCCCATAAACACAAACGCACCCCAGAAGAATGGGTTAGCGTTACCGTATCTTTTTATAACAGTCTTCAAGTGCTATGCCTGCGCACAGCAACGAGTTCTCGATTTTAACCTTTCTGCCGGTCTGTTCTGAAGCCAATGGAAGTCCTTCGGGATATCCATTAAAAATGAAAGCATATTGTAAGATATTTTGTTTTTTAATGTCCCGGTTACCACGTTGATAATTACGCTTTTTCATAAATGTTTCTTGAGTTTTACTATAACAAAGATTATCATAATAGATCAGGTTATCTTGCTCTGAATAATTTTTCAGAGAAACTGGAGTCAGAATATGTCAGATATTTCGAAGCATTAGTTCTATTTTGGATATTGACTTGGACTTTTTAAATTGCTCGAAAACCCCGAACAAAGATTCCAAGAATTAGGCGTTGATGTGGAGCGTAACGGACTACACCATTGCGCCTCACGTTAACGCCCAATAGAGAAAGGATTAAACAATGGAAAATCTTAAAAGAATCAAAGAAGAGATCGAATTGCTTCCCGAAAATGATTTTATTCAATTGAGAAAATGGTTTTCTGAAAAGGACTGGAAAAATTGGGATAGGCAGATCGAGAAGGACTCAATGTCTGGCAAGCTAGATTTTTTGATGAAAGAAGCTCTCGAAGATAAAGAAAAGGGCAAATTAAGGACTATATAGATGCATAAGGCCACATCTCGTTTCTGGAAATACTTTGAACGTCTGCCCACCTTTATTAAGAGACATGCAGAAGAAAGTTATGATCTTTTAAAAGAAAATCCCAAGCATCCATCTCTCCATTTTAAAAAAGTGGGCAAATTTTGGTCGGCAAGAATCGGCCTTGATTATAGAGCTCTTGCTGTTGAAGATGATTCCGATTTTATATGGGTTTGGATTGGCAACCATGATGAATATGAAAGAATGATAAATAAAAAGGGCTACTAACAGCTTGTGCAAGGATGCTAATCTTGCTGCGCCCCTTTTGTACCCCTCAAGCAGGGCGTTCCCGTGGAGCACATCGGGCAGAAGAAAAATAAAATCATATTGCAAGTTATTTTGTTTTTAAAGATTTCCCGGTACTCCACTTTTGGAGCGTATGAAGCGGTTCAGATCCGCTTCGGCTTCTTCACAAATTTTTACTGAAATAACAAAAAACTTAAACTGAATCGGCATCGTTATAAACCAGGGTGGCTAAACCCCTCATGGCTCCTAATTGTTGAATAAAAAATTGCCGCGAACGGCCGACCGGCAGCGCCTGGCGAAGTTGCTCCAGCTGCCGCCACGGCCCACCCGGAGCGAACCCGATGAAGGCCCGGTTGGATCGATAACAGAATCGGACGGATAGTTTTTCCCATACCAGTCCTGACACCACTCCCATACATTACCATGCATGTCATACAGCCCCCATCTATTAGGCTTCTTGCCTGCAACCCGATGAGTTCGTTTGTCTGAATTCCCACAGTACCACCCCATGGCATCCAGATTCGAATCATAGCCGCATCCGGTCTCGGATATCCCCCCGTTTGTAAAAGCCGTTGTGCTCCCTGCCCGTGCCGCATACTCCCATTCCGCCTCCGTGGGCAATTTATAAATCTTGCCTTCTTTTCTATTCAGCCATCTTATATACTTCTGGACATCATTCCATGATACACAGGTTACATGTTGATTATCATTCTGGGAAAACCCTGTTTTATCCCAATAATATCCCTTCCCTTTCTCCCATTTTTTACCAGTCCATATCCATGCCCACCCTTGTGTTTCAGCCTCGGATCTGTATCCAGTGGCGCTTACAAATCTACGCCATTGATCTATCGTTACTTCAGCAGTCTGCATGTAAAATCCCTTTGTCAGCGTAACCTGATGCTGCCTCTCGTCAGAGTCACGGCCCGGTTCCGATGAAGGGCTGCCCATCATGAACGTGCCCGGTTTAATATACACAAACTCCATACCGAGGCTGTTGGTAAACTTCCCTGCTGACTCTGAATCTGATACAGGCGAAAGACGGATATCGAGATTCTTGTCTTCTCCTGCAGACAGGTTTACCCATAATGTTTTGGTTTTAAAGCCCGTGGCTGAAACCTCAACATGATATCGCCCGGCCTCAAGGTCCATACCCTGGTAGAACCCTGGCCCGATGTTAAGTATGCGCACTTTTGCGCTGCCAGGCTGTGTGTCTATGTAAAGCCTGCTTTTGGGAGATGATTTGGGGTTTAAGACCACAAACATGGACATTGAGCGGCCTTTTTCAAAATTCATGCGTTTTATATATGCTTCGTAGCCATCCTTTTCCACCCTGACCAGGTGCTCTCCGGTGGAAACCTTTACCCTTGAAAGGTCGGTTAAACCGATATCTCGCCCATCCACAAGGACCCTGGCCCCTTTGACATTGGCTTCAACAGACAAAAAAGCGCTGGCTTTGCTTTTTGAAGGGGCATACACGACCGCACCGCTTGACGCGATAAAGACAAATTCTCCACCCTGGTCGCCGGTGTTTCGAATGGGCCGGCACATGGGGGTTTGTTCGGAATTGTTGCTCACTATCGGCGCTATTCGCGTGTAAAGCTCTTGGGTAGAAAGGTATTTTTTGCTGTTTTTTCTAAGTTCCTTGATAAGCTGATAGGCAAACACGCTGTGGCCGCCTGTTCCGTCATCAGCCACCGGGGTTTTATTGCCCGATGTCATTCCCCACCGACTTTTCTCATTGTAAAGACCTAAGTAATACCTGCTGTTGATCACCGGAGGTATGGCTCTCGCCCGGCCGAAGAGCGAGCCGGAATAGCAGGAATCGGATATCAAAAGTACGTGGCGGGCGTTCATGCTGCGCATGGCCTTTTGCACCTGTATATTATCAAGATAGGTAACCGGGTCTCCCGCTTTTGCATCCACCGGTATCCACCACCCGTCGTCGTATTGCCGGTCCAGGTCCCCGTGCCCGGCATAATAGATCAAAACGCTGTCGTTGGGGGTCTGGCCCGGGCTGCAAGATTGCGCAGAGCATTATAAATGGCTTTCCTTGTTGCCTTTCGGTTCAACAGGGTTTTGACGACGAACCCGTATTTTGTTTTTAAAAGGCCGGCCATGGTTTTAGCGTCGTTTAACGGGGTCTCAAGATCCGGAATCCTGGAATCTTTATAATCGCTTATGCCGATGATCAGCGCCCTGTAGGTCCCGATCTTTCC
>JAUWMJ010000325.1 GCA_030613225.1 Desulfobacterales bacterium | reverse complement strand
ACTTATCGACTATCCCGGTAATGATAAGGCTTGTTTTTGGCTTTCGTTTGTCATTTGTTTCAACAGATGCGGTTTTACTCAGTCTTCTTCCTCCGTATCCATGAGTATCTACTTTAAGATAAATTTTTCCCTCGCCGCCGGCAGGGATCTGTCTCGGGTAAGAGACAGTAGAACACCCTCACCCGGTTCTTATTTTATTTATATGCAGGGTTTCGTCTCCTTTATTTTGAACAATGAAAGTATGCCTTACAACAATTCCCTCTGCAACCGGCGCAAACTCGTACTTTACTGATGGAAAAAATACAGACGGCCCTTTATGTGATATTACTGCAGCCTGTTTATCTCCTGCTCCGAAAGAAAACGGTATTAAAAATAAAAAGAAAAAAAGAAAAAATACTGAAAAAAGCATCTTTGATTTCATAAAAACTCCTTAGATGAATCCCGCAAAGCGGCATAGCATCTTATTACGAGTCCATCAAATTAAGTAGTTGTTATAATAAAATTTAATATAATAATCTTCAATCGTCAACCGAAAATCATCAATCACCTAATTCCACCCTTTCCACCTCCGCCGTCTCAGTATTTACAAAGCAAAACCCGGGGGAGCCATCTTTCCCCATGATCTCACCGGGATTTAAAAGAATGGTTTGACCGATTTTTTTCAGTAAATACTCATGAGAATGGCCGAAACATACCATTTTGTAGCTGCCGCCTGCAGCAATGCCTTCGGCTACCATGCCCTGATGTGTAAATCCTATAGTAAATCCGTCTATATCAACCTGGCCGATAATTCCATGAAGGGTAATATTGGAAAAGACAGTTAAAGAAAATTTTGTTAAAAGGTACTGGTCTCCATCATTGTTTCCGAAAACTCCGTGAACCGGGATGCCTGTTTCTTCCAGCTCCTTCAGCATGAATGGAGCAATAAAATCACCGCAGTGGATGATCATCCCGGCACCTTTCTCTTTTACAATTCCCAGGGCTTTTTGCAAATTCCATATATTATCATGGCTGTCACTCATTACTGCAACAAGCATATTCCCCTCACTTTCACTCTTAAATATTTCAAATATTGCGTCGGTATCTACTGATGTGCTATAATATTCATTTCAACCCACCCCCTAACTCGTAACCCGGAACTCGCAACCCACAACCCGTAACTCGCACCTCGCAACCCGCAACCCGCAACCCGCACCTCGTAACCCGTACCCCGCAACCAGCCTTTCACATCATAAAGAACGGGTCAACATCAACAACTACCTTGACATAACGATTGTTGAAACGGGCATTATTCTTAAGCAAAACCCTGCGGATAAACTGGTGAAGCGGTTTCACACCCATTCCCTTTAAAAGAATCTGCCACCTGTATCGACGAGCTATTCTCGGAATAGAAGCTTCAATAGGCCCTAATATTTCAACAGATTTTAAAAAGGATTGATTACTTACCTGCACGGTTCTGCAAAGGTCCCCAAGGACATGGGCGTGTTGTCGCGTTTTTTCTTTGTTTTTCCCTGAAATTTTCAGCTGGATCATCCTGGAAAACGGAGGGTAATTAAGAGCTTTTCTAAAGCCGATTTCGGTTTTGTAAAACGCTTTAAAGTCCTGATCCCTTGCAGCAATTATGCTGAAATGATCCGGGTTATAGGTCTGCAAAATCACCCTGCCCGGAATGTCTCCTCTGCCCGCCCTTCCTGCTACCTGCGCCAAAAGCTGGAATGTACGTTCCCCGGCTCGAAAATCCGGAAAATTCAATGAAAGATCAGCGCAAATTATTCCGACCAGGGTAATATTGGGAAAATCATGGCCCTTTGTCACCATCTGGGTTCCAACAAGTATGTCTATATCCCCGTTTCTTAGCCCTTTCAGCAATTTTAATATTGAACCTTTCCGGGTTGTTGTATCACGATCCATTCTTTTTATCCCGGCATCAGGGAAGAGACCTGCAACAGCTGCCTCGACTTTTTCTGTGCCGAGTCCTAACTGTATGATTTTATTAGAACCGCAGGCCTGACAGCTTGAAGCTGAAGCCATTGTAAAGCCGCAGTAATGGCACTTATATGCGTTGGATTTCCGGTGCAGCGTAAGGGAAATGTCACAGTTTTTACATCTTACCGCTTCGCCGCATGTGCCGCAAACAGGAAAACTTGCAAATCCACGCCGGTTTAAAAAAAGCAGAACCTGTTCACCATGGCCAAGCGCCTGTTTCATTCCCTCATAAAGCTCCGACGTAATAAAACGTCTGAAACCCCGTTTATCCCTGCTCTCGCGCAAATCAACAATTTGAATTTCCGGAAGCGGTCTTTTTTCAACCCGGTTTTTCAGGTTCAGCTCTATGAATTTTTCAGCTTTCACATTGTAGTACGACTGGACAGAGGGTGTAGCTGATCCAAGCAGTGCAATTGCGCTGCTTAGCTTTGCCCTGACTACTGCAAGGTCCCTTGCATTATAACGAAGGCTTCCCTCCTGCTTGTAGGATGTATCGTGTTCCTCGTCCACGATAATCAATCCTATATCAGAAAAAGGCGAAAAGACAGCAGACCTTGCCCCTATTGCAATCGTCACCTCTTTGCGGGCAATGCGCATCCATTGATCATATCGCTCACCAGCAGAAAGCCCGCTGTGAAGAACAGCAACGCATTCTCCAAACCGTGCTCTGAACCTTCTTTCCATCTGGGAAATAAGAGCAATTTCCGGAATTAGAACCAAAACGCAGCAACCCTTTTTTATGGCCTTTGCTGCAAGCTGCATATAAACTTCCGTCTTTCCGCTTCCTGTGACACCTGCCAGAAGATATGTTGCGTATCCGGTGCCCAGACAGTCTGCAACTTCTGAAACTGCTGTTTCCTGTTCTGTTGTAAGTTGCAAAGATTTGTCCGCCTCTATAGCATCACCAAAGGGATCCCTGTATGCCCTTTTCTCAAAGATTGATATGTATCCGGCCTGGTCTAAAGGTTTAATCAACCTTGGAGCTGACGGAACCTGTGTTTTTAATTTTTTTACCGAAATATCGCTTTCTGATTTTAATATATCGATAATCTTTTTCCTCGGGGCTGACAACCTTTCACAGGATGGATAAGTAGTGTTTAATGATACGTACCGCTCCATCAATGGCCTTGTTTTGCCGCCTCTCAACTCTCTTTTGCTTATAATCCATCCGCGGTCCTTCATGGAATATAGCAAAGCGCTGGGGATCTCCTTTTTCATTTTTCTGCCAAGGTCTTTTAAGCGAAAAGGTCCGTCTTTAAGAAGATTTAAAACTTCTTTTTCCACTGCCGTGGTTAAATTTTTCTCAAGAGCTTTCTTGCCTTTCTTTGAAATGGAAATCGTGATATAATCGTAAATATTCAAACCACCCGGGAGGGCGCATTTTATGACTTCTCCAACAGGATGTATATAATAATCTGCAATCCACATGAAAAGAGGTATCATGGACGAAGGAAAAAGAGGTTCATCATCAAGAACATCCAGGATAAGTTTTATTTCCTTCAGGTCTGTTTTGCCACTTATATCCAGAATATATCCGGTAACCCTCCGCCTCCTGAATGGAACGAGAACCCTTTTCCCTGCTACGGCAAAAGGAGAAAGAGATTCCGGGACTGCGTATGTATAAGTATTATACACAGGAAGGGCTACTGCTACATCTATGTATGTTAATCTGTTGATCATTTAATTATTGGCTCTATAAAATCAGGTTATTGCCGGCCAGCCCAACCGATTCCTGTTGTATCGATTTTCCAACAAAACAAAAGCAGATTTTACTGAAAACGCTTTTTCCTTGACACATAAGCCGCCTTTTTTTACGTTATAACAAATATATTTCCTGTTAATACTAATAATTATTGCCAGACAGCACATGATTGATTACAATAAAATTTTAATACGATATATACAATGGAGGTTTATATGCATAAAATCGTAAAACAATCCACGGCTTTCTTTCTGATTGCGGCCCTTTTATTTGTTCCATTCGGCTCTTCAGCTATAGCGAGCGTTGATTTTGAAAAAAAAGATCCGAGTGCGGGTGCCATGTTCGCTGATTTTGTTTTGCTCAGACCTGTTGGAATAGTTGCACTGGTAGTCGGTTCAGCTCTCTTTGTTGTATCTCTTCCATTTGCTGCTATTGGTGGGAATGTCAAGGTGGCAGCAAAGAGCCTGGTTGTAAAGCCTGCAAAATTTACCTTTACACGGCCTCTGGGAGAATTTTAGCGTTTTTGAGACCTTTGAAAAAT
>JAUWMJ010000167.1 GCA_030613225.1 Desulfobacterales bacterium | reverse complement strand
GTCAAAAACCGCGGTCATGGTCCTTATTTCCTTTGGAAGGGGCAAAAGTCTGAGTGTCATGCGGGTAATTATTCCAAGGGTGCCCTCGGAACCTATGAAAAGTCTTGTCAAATCATACCCCACCACACCCTTGGCGGTCTTGACTCCGGTTTTTATTATTTCTCCTGTTGGAAGTACAACTTCAAGCCCCAGCACATAATCCCGTGTAACACCGTATTTTACCGCACTGGGCCCCCCGGCGCATTCCGCCATGTTTCCGCCCAGAGTACAAAATTCGGAACTTGCAGGATCAGGCGGATAAAACAAACCTTCTTTTTCAACAGCCCTGTGGAAATGACCGGTTATAACTCCAGGCTCAACGTGGGCGACAAGATTATCAGTATCTATTTCATGAATACGATTAAAGCGGGTCATTATAACTACAACTCCGCCATTGATTGGAAGGGATCCTCCGGTCATTCCTGACCCGGACCCGCGGGGAATTACATGGAAATTATCTTTTTCGGCAAGGCGTAATATTGTTGCAACCTGACTTGTTTTTTCGGAAAATACAATTGCATCCGGCAGGAAGTTTAAGGCTGTTGCATCATAGCCATAGCAGACAAGATCTTCTTTTGCATCGCTGCAATAAGCCTTACCTGCTATATTTCGAAGTTTTTTAAAGGTGCTGCTGGATAGTGTCATTTATGGTTTTGAACTGGAAACAGGAAATGAAGTTTTTAGTACGTCATCAAAATTTACCGGATTCAAGTTTCTTACAAAAGAAATCAACCTTTTTCTTAATGATAGCATCTTCTCTTAAACCCCTTTCAACTGCGCCTATGGAATGAAGAGCTGTAGCATGGTATCGGTTGAAACTTTTTCCAATAGTCTGGAGGGATAAATCTGTATACCTTCGGGACAGATAAATAGCTATCTGTCTCGGCTGAACTACGTTTTGCTTGCGGGAAGGTGAAACAATATCGCTTATCGAAATCCGGTAATTCTTGCATACCAGCTTTTTAATGGTATTTATCGTAATCGTTTTACGACTACGAACTATGTTTTTAACCACACTAGCAGCAAGACCTAAGTCAAGAGGCACACTCAAAAGGGAAGATTTGGCGGCAACACCAAACAACCCGCTTTCAAGTTGCCTAACGTCATCAGTAAGTTCGGAAGCTAAATAACTGGTGACGTCTTCGGGTATATTATACCCTTTTGCCATTGATTTTTTCTTTATTATCCTTACCCTTGTTTTGAAATCCGGCGGTTCAATTATTGAAATGAGACCGCTTGACAGGCGAGATCGTAATTTATCATTTAATTTGGGAATATCGGCAGGCAGATAACAACTGGAAAAAATTATTTTCTTATTTGATTCAAACAAACTATCCAGCGTCAATGCCAGCTCTATCTGTGTGCGTTCTTTGCCACTCAGATAATGTACATCTTCTAAAAGCAATACGTCACACTTATTTCTGTACTTGCTTTTAAATTTATCAATACAATTATGCCGAAAAGCATGAATCATCTCGTTACTGAAATCTTCAGCAGTAACATAATAGACACGATCTTTCGGGTATTTATCCAGAATATGATGCCCTATTGCCTGAGATAGATGGCTTTTGCCCATTCCTGTGCCGGACAATAAAAAAAGAGAATTCTGGTATGCATCTTTTTTTGATGCCAGTGACAATGACGCTGAATAAGCAAAACCATTATTATCTCCAACGACAAACTGATCAAAGGTAAATTCCTTACGTAAAAAGCATCCCCCGCCCGGATGAATATCTATATTTGGAAGTGATAGTTGAAGATTTTTATTTACTTTTCCACGAATATTACCTTTCCCTTTTCCACTGGAAAGAGTAATTGAAAACTCACAGTCTTTTCCGAAAACTTTTTTTACCTCTGAATCAATAATTGAACTATAGTGGTCCTGAACCCGTTTTCTTGAGAAAGCATTGGGAGATGATACAACAATACAATCTTTGTCATTTTGAATATATTTTAAGGGTTCAATCCACATTCTAAAACTGTGACCAGGAATATGTTCCTTAATCGCAGTTCTAATTTCATTCCACGCAGCTTCCATAGTATATTTTACTTTGATTTTTTTTAAGAAAGAAATTAACGCGTTGTTTTTAAATAAACATTCTGCAAATAATAACGAAGTTTTACGGTCTGGCAGGTTTTTCTTCAGATTTTTTAAAAGCCGTTAATATTGTGCCTGAATTTTTAAGGCATAATACATTCCATGTCAAACCCAGTGATAAGGATTTTTCACCTTATTGAAAACAAGTTATGAACATTTTTTACAGGCCTGTTTTTATTACCTTTATTCAACATAAAACAGACAACCGCTTTTAAATACAACCTTTTGATTATTGGTAATTTTTTGAAATATTTTAGACATATCCATTAGTGTTAACAAAATTATAAAAATAGATTAACATCTTATAATCTAAGATTACCTTCTATTTTCTTTGATTTTTGAATAATTTATCTCAAGAAATATATTTTTTTTCCACATTAAACTATAGGTCGGAATTTGTTGATAAATTTTTATTTGCTCTGTAGAATATATCTGGATGCTCAATACTGGATGCTGGATGCTCGATACTGGATGCTCGATACTGGATGCTCGAAACTCGTTTTTAACCGGAAACCGGTATCCAGTATCGAGTATCGAGTATCCAGTATCGAGTATCCAGTATCCAGTATCGAGTAAGGTTCTAATATGAAAAAATACCGTCCAATAATAGGGATCACCATGGGCGATCCCGTCGGCATAGGCCCTGAGATCATACTTTCAGCCCTGATTAATCCTTCCATTTATGAGATGTGCAGGCCGCTTGTTATAGGAGATATGGAAAGGTTGAAAGTTTTAAAAAGATGCATAAAAAGCAATCTTAAATTTAATGCTGTAAAAGACCCAAAGACCGGTGTTTATCAATGCGGGTGTGTTGACGTTGTCAGCACTTTTAAACTCGACCCTGGTCAAATATTATGGGGAGAGCCCACGGCCTTAACAGGAAAGGCAATGATAAGTTATATTACATCGGCAATAGACATGGCGTTACAGGGAAGAATTGATGCAATGGTCACATGCCCTATAAACAAACAGGCAATGCATATGGCAGGATATTTTTACAACGGACACACTGAACTCCTTGCTGAAAAAACAAAATCTGCCGGTTTTGCCATGATGCTCGCAGGTGACAAGCTTCGAGTGGTTCTCGTAACAATACATATCCCTTTAAAAGATGTACCACTCGTTCTTTCAAAAGAAAAGATATATCAAACCATTATAATTACTGAATCTTCTTTAAGAATGCGTTTTGGGCTTGAAAATCCTCGAATCGCCGTAGCCGGACTTAATCCCCATGCAGGTGAAGGAGGCATGTTTGGAGATGAAGAAGAGCGCATTATACTTCCGGCTGTTAACCTTGCAAAAAGTAAAGGGTTTGATGTCCTTGGACCTTATCCACCTGACACGATATTTTATCATGCCAAAAAAGGTCTTTATGATGCTGTTATTTGCATGTATCATGACCAGGGACTTATTCCTTTTAAGATGATTCATTTCACAGATGGCGTAAATACAACCCTTGGTCTTCCGATAATCAGAACTTCTGTTGATCATGGGACAGCTTATGATATTGCAGGCAAAGGCATTGCTGACCCTGGCAGTTTGACTGCCGCAATAAAGATGGCAGCCGGGCAGGCGGCTAATACAAGAGCTCGGCTTTAAAAACCAGGCTTTAAGTTACTATATGAGGGGCTCTTCCTTTAGAAAAAAAGTGCCTAAAGTGACTAAAGTTAAGGAATACTGTCTATCTTATTTTAAAAAAAGCAACCCTGAACCTCTGAACTCTGAACCTTTGAACCCTTACTTAATAAACTATGCAATCTGATAAAATCATTATACGCGGTGCAAGACAGCACAATTTGAAGAATATCAATCTTGAGCTGCCTCGAAATAAGCTGATTGTTATTACGGGTCTTTCCGGGTCCGGAAAATCGACACTTGCATTTGATACACTTTATGCCGAAGGACAGCGCAGGTATGTTGAATCTCTCTCCACCTATGCACGCCAGTTTTTAGAACGTATGGAAAAGCCTGATGTTGATATGATTGAAGGCCTTTCCCCTGCCATTGCAATTGAACAAAAAACAGCAAGCCACAACCCACGATCAACTGTAGGAACAGTTACGGAAATATACGATTATCTCAGACTCCTTTTTGCCAGGGTCGGAACGCCCCACTGTCATATCTGCGGAAAACCGATTACTTCACAAACAATCGATCAGATTGTAAGCAGGGTTTTGTCACTTCCTGAAGGAAGCAGAATTATAATATTGTCTCCTTTGGTTTCAAATCAGAAAGGGACACATGAAAAACTCTTTAAATGGCTGAAAAAGGAAGGTTTTGCGCGTGTCCGTGTAGATGGAAAGACTCTTGATATAGAAGATATTTCTTCACTGAAAAAAAATATAAAGCATACCATCGATGTAATTGTTGATAGACTGGTTGTAAAAGAGAAAATTAAAAATCGCCTGGCCGATTCCCTGGAACTGGCTCTGGCACAATCAGACGGACTTGTTGAAGTCGATGTTCTTGGCAAAGAGTCGATTTTATTCAGCGAAAAGGCAGCATGTATCGATTGCGGCATAAGTTACCCTGAATTTACTCCTGCAAGTTTTTCTTTTAATTCACCCCAGGGAGCATGCCCGAAATGTGACGGTCTTGGCTCAACAACGGAATTCGATCCTGATCTTATCATCCCAAATCATGAACTTTCTTTAAGGGAAGGAGCTGTAGCCATGTGGGCCAACAGGAATACCGTGCACTTCATGGACTTTCTGGATGCCCTTACCACGCACTACGGAGTAGATATCTACACACCTTATATAGAACTTCCGGATCATTTTAAAAATGCCCTTCTATACGGCTCCGGAAAAGAAGAAATCACCTTTTATTTTGAACAGAATAATCGTCGTTTTAGCTATAAAAAAACCTTTGAAGGTATTATTAACAGGCTTAAGCGGCGTTACATGGAGACTGATTCATCCTGGGCCAGAGATGAAATAAGGCGATATATGAATTTTAAGCCATGCTCTGAGTGTGAAGGTGCAAAATTAAATAAAGCAAGCAGATCTGTAAAGGTCGGGGGCTTTCCCATATCTGGAATTACAGCCCTTTCTATTGAAAAAGCTCATTTATTTTTCAGACAGCTTAAACTAAGAGGCAAAAAAAAGATAATAGCCGAAAGAATTCTTAAAGAAATTATCGAAAGGCTTGGCTTTCTTGAAAACGTAGGGCTGTCCTATCTTACTCTTGACAGGTCAGCCTACACGCTGTCCGGCGGTGAAAGCCAGAGAATTCGCCTTGCAACACAGATCGGATCGAAATTAACCGGCGTTCTCTACGTTCTTGATGAACCAAGCATCGGTCTTCACCACAGGGATAATCAGCGGCTTCTTGGAACCCTTCTGAAAATGCGCGACCTTGGCAACACCGTACTTGTTGTTGAACATGATGAAGAAACAATCCTTGCTTCCGATTATATAATAGACATGGGACCCGGGGCCGGAATGAAGGGCGGCCATGTCGTATTTGCCGGAACACCAAAAGCGCTTCTTAAAGATAAAAATTCATTAACAGGGCAGTATATTTCAGGTAGAAAAAGCATTAAAGTCCCATCCAAACGCCGCCTTCGACATGGAAAAAATCTCATCATAAAAGGAGCTTCAAAAAACAATCTTAAAAAGATCGATGTTGAGTTTCCTCTTGGCAATTTTATATGCATTACAGGTGTGTCCGGATCAGGTAAATCAACCCTTGTCCTTGAAACACTATACCGTCTTCTGGCACAAAAGCTTTACCATGCCAGGATACCCGCCGGTGATCATCAGGATTTTCTTGGGCTTGAGCATATTGATAAGGTGGTTAATATCGATCAAGCCCCAATAGGAAGAACGCCTCGCTCGAATCCTGGCACCTATACCGGTGTTTTCACATTTATAAGAGAACTTTTTTCAAGAACCCCTGAAGCCCGCATTCGTGGATATAAACCCGGACGCTTCAGTTTCAATGTAAAAGGGGGAAGATGCGAGGCCTGCAGGGGTGACGGAATTATTAAAATTGAAATGCATTTTCTACCGGACGTTTATGTTTCATGTGACGTATGCAACGGAAAAAGATATAACCGCGAAACTCTTGAAATCAAATACAAGGGAAAAAACATAGCTGACATTCTCGATATGACGGTAAATCAGTCTTATGCTTTTTTTGAAAAAATAGGAATAATCAGGACTAAGTTAAAAACCCTGGTTGACGTCGGCCTTGGATATATCCATATAGGCCAGCAGGCTACAACCCTATCCGGGGGAGAAGCCCAACGGGTAAAGCTTTCCCGGGAGCTTAGCAAAAGGGGGACAGGCAGAACCGTCTATATTCTTGATGAACCGACCACCGGGCTGCATACTGATGACATAAAAAGACTTCTTAGTGTATTAAATACTCTTGTTGAAACAGGAAATACGGTTGTTGTGATAGAACATAACCTGGATGTAATCAAGACAGCCGATTATATTATCGACCTCGGTCCTGAGGGTGGAGATGATGGAGGATATGTAGTAGCGTGCGGCACTCCTGAGGAAATCGTAACTATCAAGGAGTCCTATACAGGGCAATTTTTAAAGAAAGTGCTGTAAGTAAATATCCGAGTCCAAAAGGCTCGGCCTTGATTACCCCTGTAAGGGTTTCATCGCAAACGCCACACGTTGCGAGTTGCGGGTTACGAGTTGCGAGTGATGAAATGAATTCTATCTCAATTTAATATTGAATTTACACGGATTAATTTCAATTTTTTGCTTAATAATGATTGTTCAAAAATATGGTATAAAATAATCAACGATATTTAATGTAAGAAATAAAAAAACGCTGTTTGTAACCCGAAACACGCAACCCGTAACCCGTAACTCGCAACCCGTAACCCGCAACCCGTAACCCGCA
>JAUWMJ010000224.1 GCA_030613225.1 Desulfobacterales bacterium | reverse complement strand
TCCTGGGCAAAAAGAGATACTTTATATTCTTCGATCAACCAGAAATATTCTTCAACAGCTTCTTTTTTCTCTGCCGATACCATAGGTGAAAGTCCTTTTAACATTTTATCAAGGCCTTCGGTAAAAACATTTATTTCTTTTACTTTAGCCTTGTCCTTTTCAAAATTCACAAGCGCCCTTTGTGCGCGGATTTCTATCGCCTTTATATATCTTAGCAGGTGAACGAACCTCATGCCGTCGTACAGATCCATAAAATTTTCAGGCACAAGCCTTGTCAGCTCTTCCTTTAAGCTGTTTAAAAAGGAAAGTGCCTCTGCATTAACACTGCCGATTCTTTCAAGATCGTAAATAACGGATCTTGTTTTATAATAAGCCTCAATAACCGGTATAACGTGTTCTAATAATTCCCTGCCTTTTGAAATTATGACGGGTTTTACCGCTTCGGCATGGGAATAAAAGGCTTTTTCAGTTTTTATGTTTTTTTGAAACATGTCTGTAATTATGTATTCGTACAGCCTTTTTTCAAAACGCCTTGCGCCACCGAAATAATCGGCATAATGAACTGCCTCTTTGGGAATAACCAGACTTTTTTTTAAGAATTTTAAATCTTTTGAAAAATAAATTGCATAAAGGCCGGCAATCCCTTTTTTATGTGATTCGGTCGCCTTATCATGGTCGTAGAAAAGACGCAGATTTACGCTTTTCGTCGTTTTGGAATCGGTTTCAAGACCAGGGTACGCAGTCCAGGTTCCCTTATTTTTTACCTTTACATCAATTTTCTCAGGAAGGTTCCCGAAATCCCACCTGGTTATACCGGTCTTTTCCCATTCTTTTCCATAGGACCCGAATTCATCCGGGATTACGCTTCCGGGAAAATTTTGGGCGAGAATCTTTTTTTCTCTACTGCAAACAAGTTCTTCGCCTTTAGGGCCTGTAATCGATATGCGCATCTTGAGGTGATCAGGAAGCACATCTTCAGCCCATGCTGAAGCCGGGATATCAACTTCAAAGCGTTCATATATAAATTGCCCGATAGTGGTTATCAGGGAATTATTGCTTTTCGGCATGTGCCTTATAATTTCATCAACCGTATCAGTAACAGGTACAAGCTGTTTTCTGTATGCTTTTGGGAGCCCCTTTATCAGTGCGGCTATCTTTTCTTTGTAAAGGCCGGGTACAAGCCAATCCACAGTTTCGGGGGAAACCATGGGTGCAATGGATGAGGGTATTTTAACTGTTACGCCATCATCAGGTTTTCCCGGATTAAACTTATAAAGACATTCAAATGAGTTGTTCCCGATATCAATGCAATTCGGAAAAAAAGAAAGCTCATTTTTATCAGGTGAATAAATGAGAAGATCTTCCCTGCTCATTTGCAAAAAATTATCGCTGCCATTTTTCTTTAATCGTTTCCGAAGGGTTCGGATATCATATATTCCACTTAGCCTTTCTGTGTAAAACTCGAACATCTCCTGATCGCCTACCAGCAGGTCTCTTCGCCTGAGTCTGTTTTCCATGTCCTTGATTTCATCAACGAGTCTTTTGTTATGCTTCATAAAATCCAAGGGTCGTCTCATATCACCTTCAACGAGTGCACTGCGAACAAAAATTTCAGATGCTTCGTCCCTGTTAATCTTTCCATATGAAACCGGTCTGCCAGGTTCAATGACCAGGCCGAAAAGGCTTACCTGCTCGGATGCAACCACCTCGCCCCTGTTTCTTTCCCAGTGGGGGTTCAGATATGCATACTTACACTGGTCTCCGCCCAGCGCTTCCAGCCAGCTGCTTTCTATATTTGCCACAGTCCTTGCAAAGAGTCTGGATGTTTCCACCATTTCTGCAGCCACAATCCATGCTTTCGACTTGTTGAACAGGCCGGAACCAGGAAAAATCATCACCTCTTTTCCTTTTGTGGCTGCAAAAAAGTTTTTTTCCTTTTTTACAGCGATATTTGAAAGGAAACCGCTTAAAATCGATTTGTGAACAGCGCTGTAAAAAGGAGTAAATACTTCCGACATGTCTTTTCCCTTCTTATTTGCTGCAATTTTTAAAACTCCCTTTTTATCTTTTTCCTTTAACCCGTTTTCTTCAAGGATGGCTGAAATCTGTGAATGAATGTCGCGCCATTCTCTCATCCGTTTAAAAGACAGGTAATGACCTCTGCAATATTTTTTCATCTGGTTTGTACTTTTTACCTGCCGCCAGGTATCGTGATAAGTATTCCAGATATTCAAAAGGGTGATAAAATCGGATGCAGGGTCTGCAAATTTTGAATGCACTTCGTCAGCTTCCCGAGCCTTTTCCGCCGGTCGTTCACGTGGGTTCTGGATACTCAAAACGGAAGCAATAACGGTAACTTCTTTCAAACACCCTTCTTCTTGAGCTTCGATGAGCATTCGTGACAACCTGGGGTCAATGGGAATCTTTGACATTAACCTTCCATTTTTAGTAAGAAAAAAACGGTTTGCACCTTTTGACCTCGATCTCCCTGGCTCTTCAGTGATTGCTCCGAGTTCCAAAAGAAGATCAAATCCATCTTTAATACTCTTTTTGGCCGGCCTGTCGATAAAGGGAAAATCGGATATGTCGCCAAGATTCAGGGCAATCATCCTTAAAATGACCTGTGCAAGGTTTGATCTTAATATCTCCGGCAGGGTAAAGAGGTGGCGGGAAAGAAAATCTTCTTCGGAAAAAAGGCGTATGCAAATGCCGTTTTCCACACGACCACATCTGCCTTTTCTCTGGTCGGCACTGCTTCTTGATATGGACATAACAGGAAGGGCTGTAGTCCTTGATCTAGGAGTGTACTGGGAGATTCTTGCAAGCCCTGTATCGACTACGTACCTGATACCCGGTATCGTAATAGAAGTTTCGGCCACATTGGTTGCAATAATGATTTTTCTGCCGGGCATGCGCGAAAAAACTTTGGACTGCTCGGTTGCAGGGAGCCTTGCAAACAAAGGTAGGATATGCGCTTTTTTATAATTTCTTCCTTCAAGCAGTTCACATGTTTCACGAATATCCTGCTCTGTAGGCATAAAGACGAGGATGTCACCATACTGACCTTCCCTGTTTAATGTATTCACAGCATCTGCCGCCATTTCAACATGGCTTAAGTCGTTTTTTGCATCCCGCCCTTGCTTTTCAGAATCCGGGCAAGCCGGCAAATATCGAATATCAACAGGGTACATACGGCCTGACACTTCAATTACCGGTGCATCATTAAAAGCTTTTGAAAATTTTTCCGTGTCAATGGTAGCCGATGTAATTATCAGTTTGAGGTCTTTTCTTTTCTTTAAAAGTTTTTTCAAAATCCCAAGGACAAAATCGATATTCAAACTTCGTTCATGCGCCTCATCCACAATGATGGTATCATATTCGTTAAGATAGGGGTCGCTTAAGGTTTCGGCAAGAAGAATGCCATCGGTCATAATCTTGATATATGAATCATGGCGAGTTTTATCTTTAAACCGTATTTTGTAACCCACTGATCTGCCGATCTTTTCTCCCAGTTCTTCAGCAATACGATGGGCAACCGTTGTTGCAGCGATTCTTCTCGGTTGAGTGCA
Source organism: Desulfobacterales bacterium (assembly GCA_030613225.1). Next base: position 2,275 of record JAUWMJ010000224.1, on the reverse strand, counting down.
ACCGATTTTACCGGCTATCCCTCTTCCGGCAGCAAGACAGAATTTGGGTATCTGGGTGGTTTTTCCGGAACCTGTCTCACCTGATATGATAACCACCTGATTTTTTTTAATAGCACTTATTATATCGTCTTTTCCGGCAATAATAGGTAAAGACGGGTTATAAGAAAACAGGGGCAGATTTTGTTTCCGCCATTTTCTTTTCTTGATTGATATGTTAGACTTTTTTAGATGACCTTGCATTTTTATTCTTTCGTGATAAAAATATCTTAACTACTCAGGTTTTAAGGTTCACGGTTCAGGGTTCACGGTTAACCACGCGGTCTTGCACTTTAAGTTCAGAGCGAACTTTACGCAGCTTTGGACGAAAAGTGCATATCTCCAGGCGAATTTAAAGGTACATGTGAGCTGGATAGACAAATTCCGCCGGAGCGGGACTGTTTGTGGATTCATCAACTATGTCAAAAAATAAGAAGAGCGCAAAGCGACCAACCGTGAACCTTGAACTTTGAACCGTGAACCCTGAAACTGAATAGTTACCAAAAATTGTATATAAGATAAAGCGCTAAACATAAATCACATTTTATCCCTTTAAAAATAGCTTTTAAACAGCAAAGGAGAAAAATATGGATTTTGTAGTTATAGGCGGGGATGCAGCAGGCATGAGTGCGGCAAGCAGGGCAAAGAGAACCATGCCTGATTTGAAGGTTACTGTTTTGGAAAAAACCATGGATGTTTCATACAGTGCCTGCGGGATGCCTTATAATATTGCACAGCCGGACAGGGAGATAGAAGACCTTGTTGTAAGGCATGCGCATGTTTTCAGGGAAAAACAGGATATCAACCTTTTGACCGGGCATTGTGTGGATAATATCGATCCCACCGGAAAAACCGTGGGCGGTATTTCTTTAGGCGGCAAAAAGTTTGAATTTCCCTATGATAAACTTCTCATTGCAACAGGTGCATCGCCGATTATTCCTGATATGCCGGGATTTGACCTTCCCGGTGTTCTGGGCTTAAAAAGTCTTGAAGACGGGAGGCTCATCACGCAATTTTTAAAGGATAGCTTTGTTAAAAAGGTTGTCGTCATCGGTATGGGATATATTGCACTTGAAATGGTTGAAGCATTGCGTGCCCGGAATATAGAAGTTGACATGGTAAAGCCGCGCCCTGTTTTTTTACCGTGGCTGGATGAACAGATGGCGCAGGTGGTAATGGATGAGGTTGAAATGAGCGGCGTTAGTATGTATCCCGGACACAAGGTGGAAAAAATCGATCAGTCAGCAGGTAGTATAACGGTGGTATGTTCCGATCTCACACTTGAAGGAGATATGGTGCTCGCAGCCATAGGAGTAGCTCCGAACAGCGATATGGCTGAAAAAGCAGGAATAGAGCTTGGCATAAAGAAATCGATTGCAGTGGACAGGGGGCTTATAACTTCGGATAAAAATATATACGCTGCCGGTGATTGTGCGGATGCTTTTCACGTGGTTACAGGGCAGAAAGCCTGGATTCCCCTGGCTTTAAGGGCAAACCGAGCGGGGTGGGCGGTTGCTGACAATGTTTGCGGCAAGGATATACAGCTTCCCGGTATTGCCGGAACATCGGTTTTCAAGATTTTTGAATTAGAAGTGGCTCGAACCGGCCTGAGTGCACAAGAGGCCGAAAGGGCAGGATTTGACCCTGTTGAAGTTACGATTAAAACCCGTTCCCGTGCCCATGCACATCCCGGCTCATCGACAATCTGGTTACAGATGACAGGAGACAAAAAAACAGGTCGCCTCCTTGGTGTTCAGATGGTGGGCAAGGAAGGGGTTGCACACAGAATTAATGCCCCGGCTGTTGCGCTTCACGGGCATATGACCGTCGAGCAGTTTGGCCAGTCGGACCTGGCATATGCTCCGCCATTTAGCCCGGTATGGGATCCCATGCTGACAACAGCAAATCAGTTACTTAAAAAAATTTAAGCCACGAATTAACACGAATGGACACGAAAATGAATAATATCTTGTACAAGGAGCCTGTTTCAAAACGTTTCAGTTTGTTCAAGGTCAAGGAAGGCGAAAATTTTAACCGGGGGAATACATTGAGTATTTCGAGGATTAAAATTTGAGTCTGACGCAGAGATTGGACAAAATGGGACGTTTTGAAATTGGCTCCAAGGATTTGTCTTATCAAATCATTGGCCTGGCGATGGAAGTCCACAGAAAGTTAGGATATGGTTTTTTGGAAAAGGTTTATGAAAACTCCTTGATGATATTGTTTAGAAGAGAGGGCA
>JAUWMJ010000191.1 GCA_030613225.1 Desulfobacterales bacterium | reverse complement strand
AGTAGGTATGAACCAGTCATCCGCGAATGAAAAGAACTTATAAGGATGGATCGCCACATGTCTTAATTTCTTGTTGAAAGCAGCATAGTTAGTTAATGTCCAGAGAAAAGTATATGGGCTCTCATCAGCTATAATAGCATGTAGTTTCCTGTTTATGGTTCTTCTCTTTTCGTGGTCAAGGGTCAACTTGCTTTCGACAATAAGGCTGTCTATATCCGGGTTAGAGTAGGCACCGAAGTTGTTTTTCCAGGGCCCGATCTCGGCGGAATGGAAAAGGGAAGAAATATCGGCAGAATCGTCAAATACCCAGGAAGCAAAAATTATATCAAAATCATGATTAAGAAAAACATCTTCTTTCCAGGATAGCCACTCCTTGAACTCTCCTTGGATATCAACGCCGATTTTGTTAAGATAATTTTTAAAAGCCAGAACGACGCGCTTTACAGCTTCACTTTCCTTTGCTATCGGGACTTTCAGCGTCAGCGAAAGCTTTTGGCCGTCTTTTACCATTATCCCATCATCCCCTTTCACAAACCCGGCTTCATTTAAAAGCTCGATCGCCTTTTGGGGGTCAAAGGCAAGAGGTTGAACATCCAGGTTGTAAGCCCAGCTCCCGGGAGCAAAGGGGCCGGAAATAATAGTACCCTGCCCTTGGAAGAACGAATCTAACATTTCCTGCCTGTTTACTGCATAAGTAAATGCTTTTCTTACACGCTTGTCGGCAAGCAGCGGGTTTCGTATATTATAACCAAAGAACGAGTACGACAGTGCATTATACGGCTGCAGGATATAGCGTTTATCACCCTGGATCTGTGGTATATCCCTGTGATTGACAAGCACAATCATGTCTATTGCATTAAAGAGCAATGCCTGGCTCATTATATTCTGGTCAGCAAAAGGCCTTGCAGCAAACTTATTTATATGAGGACGGCCTTTGAAATAATCTTCGTTTGCCACAAGTATAACCTCACGGTCGGCAGTAATATTTTTCAGCATATATGGCCCTGTCCCAATCGGCTTTTGTGCAAACGGATCTTCTCTGGAAAGGAATTCCTGGTTTGCAGGTCCATGTTTCGGAATCACCTTGAAGCTGAACTTGGCAAGGGCATTTAAAATAGGCCTTTTGAGAGTAAACTGCACGGTATAATCGTCCATCTTTGTTACGCTCTCAATAAACTCGTACCTGACCTTCATCGCTGTTATTGTTTTGGGATGCATCATTATATTATATGTAAATATAACATCGTCTGCTGTAAACGGCGCAGGCTCCTCTCCCTCTTTTGGATGCCACATGACATCCTGCCGAAGATAAAAGGTATAGTACTTGCCATCTTCTGATATTTCCCAACGTTCCGCCAGTTCCGGAACGATCTCCTGCTTTTCATTAATACCGACAAGCCCGTTAAATATGAGCTCGATGACCCGCATAGAGATCATGTCGTTGCTGGTGATCGGGTCCAAAGTAGACGGCCGGCCGTACTCACCGTAATTTAAAGTCCCTCCATCCGGTTTCCCATCGGTTTTTCGTTCTGCCCCTGCCTGGGGCGCCATCATGATAAACGCAAAAAAGAAAATCAATAAAAGAACACTCGGTAACCTTTTCATAATTCCCTCCTCAAGGCTAATAGTGTGATACACTCAAACACTGCATTTTTTCTTTGCCGCCAAAACATAAAGGCACGAAAAAAGTTCTAATGAATTTAACCTTTGTGGTTTTATGGTAAACATTAATTATAAAATCTTTGCATCTCCTGCACTCTTTTGCTCCATGGAATATACACCCTGCATGGCAACCTGTATCTGGCGTACTGCCGGAAATTGTTTACTTATTTCAAAATAAATTTCCAGCGCTTCCGAAAATTTCTTGGTCCGGTAATATGCTTTAGCGAGGCTGACAAGCATTACCGGATCATTATATTCGATCTTGTTTTTATTGCTCTTATCCCTTCCCGCTTCCATATAGAATGCAGCCTTTACGTAATCTTTTTTCCGCAGGTAGTACTTGCCGAGCGCAATATTCACTCTGGTAAATACTTTTCCCTCTCCGGTTTCAACCAGAACAGAAGCTTTTTTAGCTGTTTTATAGCATTCAACTTGAAGCCTGCTGCATGCAAGCAGGATATCTGAAAGCATGTAAGGATCGGTTGTGGCCTGTGCCATATCACCAAGCATGCGCTTTGCTTGAGCCTTATCACCTTTTAAGTAACGGTTTTCAGCCAGCATCACCTTTGCTGTGTTTTTGTACCTGGCAGGCATTTTCGCAGTTGAAACAAAGAGTTCAAACACTTTGGCAGACTCACCAATGTCTCCGAAGAAAGCATTTGCTGTGCCAAGGTAATACAGAGCCGGACCTCTGACGTTCTCATCCGCAGAGGCTTTTTCCAGGTATTTAATACCAGCCTTTGCGTAAAATATTGAAAGGCTGCTAAGTAAAGACAGATCGTAAAAACGGATTATTTTATTTTTTGCCATTGCCTCTTCATAGGAAAAAGCCTTCAAATTTGCACTCTTTATTAAATCAAGCCCCTTTTTCACCTGCCCTGTAGCGGCATATACCCAAAGAACATTTTTAATTACCTGAATTGATGCTGTTTCACCTGATTTTTGCGCTATTTTGAGTGCTTCATCGCATATCACCAGCGGATTTTTCTTTGTGAGTCCGGCTTTGCAATATGCCTTGGCAAGCTCTGAGAGCACTCCAGGGTCTGTAGTCTTTACTAAAGACCAGAGTTTTTTGGCCTTTTTTGGTTTTCCCAGTAAAAAACAGGAAGCCCCAAGACTAACTTTTCCAATTGCTTTATCCTTTGGTTTTATGTTTTTATCTGAAATAAACCTTTGTAGAATAGCTGCCGCTTTTTCAGGTTTTCCTGCTTCCAGATACGCCTGCGCTAAATATAATTTTACCAGCCGACTTTTCGCCTTGCCCGAAACAGCATCAAGTTTTTTAAGGTAGTCAAGGTGCACGGATATCGAAGTGTCCCGGAGCTCGCTGTACAATTTGGCGCTCGAAAGATAAACCATACCCAGGCTAAGACAGACAGTGCCTTCCTCGCCGGGCTTGAGCGATGGCAGATATGAATAAAGCAGTCTGCCCGCATCTTCATACAGGTGCTTTTTATAAAGCTTCATTCCGTTTTCTACAGGGCCGCCTGCGAAAGACAAAGACCCTGCAAAAAATACAATCATCACGCAAAGCAACAAAGCTTTTTTCATACATTCTCCTTAAAATACGCAGTAGCTATTCCTTCAGTTCAGCAATATAAATATGATCCCACTGATTAACCTGGGCTCGAAATGCAATAATTCCATCGGATGAACAGATTACATCATGGTTCATCTTTGTTGCTGTTTTGACGGCTGACTCGGTTTTTTCCTTAACATTAACAATGTATATCGGATTATATGCCTGCCGGTCATTTCTTATATAAATGATTCGGTTACTGTCCGGCATCCAGGCAGGGCCGCTTTCTATGTCCGGAATAACATTTGTTGCTACTACCTTTGCAGCAAGCTCTTCAGCCTCAGTAGGGCCGGAATCGGCTGCATCTATCACAAAAAGAGCCCATACCTTTGGGTCTTGATCTAAATTATAGTTGGAATAAAAGGCAATTTTTTTCCCATCCGGCGACCATGCCGGTCTAAGGTCATCATGGGCCCATGTGGTGAGAGCCTTCAATGTCTCGACAGGTTTCGTGATATCTTCAATTAAATAGATATCATGATTTTCATTAGAACCGTATATCATTGCTATTTTATTGCCGTCCGGTGACCATTGAGGATAAAGATATGTTTTTTCTCCATCCGTTACTTGTATGGTTTCCATTGTCTCAAGTTTCATCAGGTATACATCTGCTTTGCCGGTGCGCCCGGAAACAAAAATCAACTGATCTTTTACAGGAGACCATTGTGGATGACTGTCTTTTTCATCATTTTTAGTCAGTCTTATTGTCGTTTTATTGCCGAGCTGCGGCAGAAGATACAAATCATAATTGCCGCTTCCACCATTGCTCATAAACACCATACTTGTGTGTGCAGGTGACCAGCTTATTCCGGAATTATAGCTGATATCCTCGGCAATGCCAGGGAAGAAAAAGTCCATTTCATCATCTTTATTATCAGAAAGTTTGCAATAAATCTTTTGAATAATAGAGCCGTCCAGCCTGGAAATGATAATTTCTCTTTTGTCTCCTGAGCTTCGCTCGAATGCAATCTTTTTTCCGTCAGAAGACCAAACAGGATTTGAATCATTATGTCCGGCTTTCATTTCAAGGAGCTCCCGTACATACAAAGGCTCTATTTCATCCGCTTCTCTTGGGACTTTGGGTTTTTGCTCAGTATCCTGCTCCGCTGTTTGAGCTTTTTCTTCCTCTGGTTTTATCTCATCATCAGCAACTTCATCCTGCCTGTCTTTTTCAGGTTCGGACTCAGCTTCTGTTGAAGCTGAGGTTTTCCCTGCCGCCTCACGGCTTTCGGGTTCCACAGCCTGCTCAACTATTTGAGATTTATCCTCTCCGGGTTTTGTCTCTTCAATGAGCTTCTCCGGTTTATCTGTCTCAGGCTCAGGCTCAGACCCAGGCTCAGACCCAGGCTCAGGAACGGGCTCAGAAACGGGTTCAGATCCGGGCTCAGGAACGGGTTCAGATCCGGGCTCAACAACTTCCACAGACCAGGAAGGTTCTTTTCCTTCATTTTTTAGTTCCTCCTGGTCAACACTTTCTGCTTTCTTATCTGTAGCAGGCGTGGCAGGTGGAACATCTGCAGACATGCCGTTAGTAACAACCAACAGTACCCCAAGAATTATAACGATTAACATTCTGATTTTCATCAATAACACCAAACTACCAATCTCCCCTAAATTAAATCCTTTATCTGCCTTCGATGCTTTTCTGCTGAGTTACGGATTCGTATAAAGGCACTTTTGCCCTCAAGATTTTTTGGAAAAAAATCAAAATATTCTTTCCATGCCCGATCTGCTTTTGGAAGAAGAGAACTCTTTTTAGTTATCAAATAAAGTTTGTGAAATGAAATTGCCCTGTAGTAGTAGGTGTCGTGAACAGCCTCGTCAAATTGGCGATTTGGGAAAAACCGAATATTCTGCTTTGCTACCCTGAGCTTTTCTATTGCTTTTGCAAAATTTCCGGCAGCAGCCCGCTTGTCTTTTTGAACAAGCTGATTACCCTTCTCATAATAAGCATGCCCCAGGTTAGTATATGTAACAGCAAACTGCTTATAGATTATCTGACGGTTTTCCGGTAGTGAAAGTACATTTTCAAATTCACGGACAGCCTGATCATAGTCTTTCTTTTCATCCATATACAGCTGTGCAAGTCTGCAATGAGCTTGAGAATAATCAGGGCTCTGTCTTTCAGTGTTCTTATAAGCCTGGATCGCCGCATCTATGTTTCCGTTTTGCTCAGCCATTTTCCCTATTTTCATATAATCTTTTAGAAATACAATCATGTTATCATCAAGGCGTTCAACTTCCGGCGCATTGAATTCCATAATTTTTTCCCAGTCACGGTATTCACCTCCAACAGAGAGCTTCACCTTGCGGAATCCAAAATTCACCAGTTTGCCGTCCAGCATGGGCGTTGTGCCTATCTCGACACCATCAATAAAAACAACGGCTCCGGATGGTATGGAATCGACCTTGAATAAAGCGCTGCTGACATCAAGGGCAAATTCTTTTACTTCCTTGTTTTTTTCCACACTAAAGGTCTCATTAACCGGTTTATAGCCGTGCCGGGACAATAGAATATCATGCTCCTCATAAAGACGTACAGGCACTGCAACCTTCCCGTTAGAACCAGTAGTCCCTACCCAGGTATTATTAATATATATATTAACTCCCCACAGTGGTTGCGCGTCAGGTTCAAGTCCGCCTCTTGCCAGTAAAGTAAAGGAATCCTTTGTAGCTGCTTTTTCTTCTTCAAGATATCTGCGCCGAACGACCCTGTCTCCGATGCTGATTTTATCGCCCTCATCTACAGCAACAATCTTGACCCATGAATTCGCATCTTCAGTCTCATTAACTTTGAGCGTACCTGCTTCACGAAAACCTGTATACTTCCCTGAGCTATCAGAAGTTGCAACCATATAAGTAAACTCGTTGCCTCGTCTGATTTTATAGTCGAGTTTGCCAAGATTTAATCTGTAACGATCTTCTTCAATGGCGTCAATTACTCCTTCAAATGGAAACTGGTCTATAATATTTTTAACTATAAGTTTTGCAGTGTTTTTAATATTCTTTTTCTTTCTAACTTTATTTATTTGACTCAGGATTATATTTCCGTCGGCAGTGTTAACAGTGGTTTCAATTGTCATTCCGGAATCGTCCTTTGTCACACTTCCTGAGACAATCATATCGACTGTTCTCATAAGCCTGGTTTTTTGCCAGCCTTTTGTC
>JAUWMJ010000341.1 GCA_030613225.1 Desulfobacterales bacterium | reverse complement strand
ATATCGATAAAGATCCTTGCATTTCGAGCATGAACTGCGTCCACCAGTTCAATGAACTGATCTAAGGGGGTAGCCCTGGAGTCAAATTCTGCTAAAGCGGGATCAACTGCTGTAAAACTAAGGGATGCATAAGGGCTTCCGAATCTTCCCATGCGGGCGTAAGTTGTAGGCGTTGGATGAATCGGAAGGAGTTGGATTACCCTGCATCCCAGTTCTTTAATAATAAAATCGAGCTGTCCGATAAGATCACGAAAAGTTCCGGATGGCGGGATAACAGCATAGCCTGATCTGTCAAGCTCTCTAATTCGGCGTTCTTCCAAATAAAATGGTGCACCTCCGCCTTTATTCGGGCCGAATTGCCTCACGAAGGCATTGTAGATAATATTTGCGCAGCATGTATCTGCCGGCTCAACGTTAATAGTTGTGTTTTTACCTTTGGGCCAGACAGGATTTGCCTCACCTTCTTTCAGGAAAAAGCCCTTGGCCTCAAAATTGCCGACTTCACAGAGTCCGAGTGTAAGCTGAAAGTGCCGGTCGTCAACACGGTTCATAGGGACGTCGAACCAGTCGCGCCCTGAAGCAGGGTCATTATTTTGAACCTGATTGATGATTTCCCTTCGGGCAATTTGTGCATGTCCGATATTCGTGCGGAGCCATGCACGCCCTTTTTGAGCCTGGTTCAAATAGAGTGCAAATGTTTGTGTATCACCACGAAACTTAAGTGTTCGAGATCCTGGTCCGGGCTCCTGGATGATCTGATCTGAATTATCCATGGGAGTTTATTTTAACCTTCAATTCCTAAATTCCTGAATCTCTTAATTCCTGAATTAGACCGGTGTCCAATTTTTATGCAAATCCATGTTATTATAAAGATTTTATAGTTATGTTTCGATAATAAATTACGAGGTCTGTATTTTAGTAAATTCAGAATAGAATATAGGTATTTGTATAAAAAGAAAAGGATTTTTATTGGAAAATAGCCACGCCTATCTGATTATTCAGGCATGACCGGGCTGTGCTTGCCGCTGTTTTAATGCGCCGGCTATTTTCTCCCTGGCATCTTCATTGGCAAAACAGCCACCAAGTACGTATCCATCGGCACGAGACAGGCGGGAATCATACAGGTGCTTGTCATGAGCAGTAAATATAAGCACAGGAAGATTTGGATCTTGAATTTTAATATCGAGCAAAACGTCCCATACACTATACCCGTGCTTTAAGTAAAGATTCAAAACTACCAGATCCGGTTTAAACATTAATACGTTTTGCATAACAGATTTGACATCATCTGTTGTTGAAATATTATGCTCCGTCCCGGTTAAGGCGTTTGAGCAAATATCGACTGCCCATTTTTGATTGTCTACAACAAGTATGTTTGCCATTTTAATCTTCAATTTTGAGCGAGCTCTTAGTCAGGCAATACATGCGCCATGCGCAATCAAGCATGTCGCAGTCGGCGTTTCCGGTTCTAAAACAATCAATGTTGCCTTCAGATCGCTGAAGACTTCTGACCAGGGCCGTTATATCAAGAAAATTATTTTTTTGCCTTCGGATCTTGCTTTTGACTAATATTTCAGGTTTTCTCCGAAGTTTGTTCTGTGTACTTAAAGCAGTCATTTTGCATCCTCAGATTGATGTAGTGCTTTTTAGGTTATCAATAGATTTAAAAGTAAGCGCTTGGGTTACGACTTCTTTTAGTCGATCAAGGGCTTTAAAGCTATTGTTGAGAAAAAGAAGCACAGGCAAACGAGAGTTTTTTTTTCTGATATCATTAAGTACATCCCAGCTTTCAGCACCTTCCAGATGAAGACCTATAAGCACCAAATCAGGATGTGAATCTTTAATTTGCTTCTGGATCGATGTGACATTGCTTATATTAAGGACTTTATATCCCTCATTGGATAAATCCTTTACAAGAAAGGCCTTAGAATATGGTTTGTCATCTGCAATTAATATCTTTTTCATATTCTTCTCCACGCTTTTTTTAGATGTTGCATCAATCCATGACAAAATATTTTTAAGGTTGCCTGAAAGTTTTTTCAAACACTAAAACCTTTTTTAAAGGGCAGCTTCATGCCTCCCACTTTAATATAAACAGAAGCTGAAAGTCAGTTTTCAAATTGCTTTCAGGCGATTCAATAATTGAATATTTTTTTTGCTTTGTCCATAGGTGCAACGGCTCATTTTTATAAGGATAATTCATAAAGGGCAGGGAATTTACCCTATGTGGAATGTAGGAAAAAGCAGGAGAGAATAACGATAAATTGATGATTGACGATTATTGATTGATGATTGAAGGATGGAAATCTTTTTTATAAAAATCGACTTAGCGTAGCGACTTCCACCAATCGACAATCATCAATTAGTTATATTCCCATTTAGTTACATTGACAACAAATTGTCGATATGCTGTTCGCACAGGCAGAACATAGAGACATCTATTTTTTTACAAGGTAAGATCACCCTCTATAATAGACCCTTCTTTGATATCTGCACGGGATTTATTGCTGTTCTTTATTTTAACTTCGCCTTTAATAGTTACGTTTTTCTGAAAAAACACATCACCTTCAATTGCCAGTGACTCACAGTCAACCAGAGATGGAACGCCATCTTTGAACCTTTCTTCCAAAAGATCGATTTTCCCGTAATATTTTGGGTCAAGGTCTATTTTTATCGTGTCCGATTTATTCTTAAGAATTCCGGCGGGGTTACTCATGAGGTTTTTTTCTTTTGAAAAAACAAAACAGTCGGAACGAACAGCCAGAAGATCATTGCATTTTTTAACAGGGAAAAACCTCGACCTTGGAACCTTGACCGCTGTTGCACCTTCAAAAAGTGAAATGGCGGCCCCCATTGCCGTTTCAACTTGAAAGACACCTGGGCTGCTCTCATTCCTTGGGTCTAATGTTTTCGGGTTCAGAATCATTGGAAGGCGAATTGCTTTTTCTTTTTTGATAAGGTCGTTTAAAAAATTCAGGTTGATCCAGATATTGTTGGTGTTAAAAAATCCGTAGCGGCGGATATCCTCAAAAGCACTTAGTTCATTTTCGTGACACTGAGCTACCTCACGTAGTATAAGCCGCCCGTTTTTTTGGCGTGCCAGATGCCCCCCCTTTAAGTCCGCCGGTGTTTTTTGAGCAACCTCCATCATAAAAGGAAAATTGTTTTCAGAAAAATAGCCCAGAAGAGACGCATCCATGCCGGCACCTAAATTATCAGAATTGGATATAAAAGCATAGGTAATTCCTTCATCAAGAAGGGTTTTAAGCATACCGGATGTGTATAGGGCAGTATATACATCACCATGTCCCGGAGGATTCCATTCCAGTTCAGGCTTTTCCGGCCAGGTTGCAGGACTTAACCCTTCCTGCAATATTTTTGGAAACTTGTGCTGGAGAAAAATCAGGGGAAAACCGGAGGGGTCAATTTTTGACAGGGCTAAAAGGGTATCTTCATGTGTACTGAAGCTGTTCATCAGGGCAAGCTTTACATTATAATGCTCTGCCTGCTGCAGTATTATTTCCAGGAATGTTTTACCGTCTTTAACCTCGATAAGAGATTTGGGACCGGTAAGCCCCATACTGGTGCCAAGGCCGCCGTTTAAGGTGATCCTTACAGAATGTCTGAACGCCTCCTTTCCGGCCGAGGTCCAGCTTCCCAGGTTGTTTGCATCTATAATTTCATCTTTATGAACAGGATCTATATCCATGTCGAATACAAGGCCTGTTTCGCCTTCAACCACTTTTTTATAATAATAGGAAAATGTGTCTATTACTATAGGTGAAAGCCCTTCCTTTTCCATTTTTGAGATAAAAGAAGA
>JAUWMJ010000128.1 GCA_030613225.1 Desulfobacterales bacterium | reverse complement strand
ACCATTAATGAACTCCCTGCCGAGTAAAAGGGATGATTGTGCCTGAAGTTACGGAAAAGGTAAGAATCAGTGGTATTAAGCTTAGTTCAGAGCTTGTCTTGTTAAACCTTCCTGATCCCGACTATTCTGCGTTTTCAATATCCCTGCTTTTTCATATCCTGAACGAAAATCGAATCAACATGCCCTTTGTAGCTGTTTCTTCTATGGGTACCGGATTTTCCGGCTCTTGCTGTGTCAGCTCCCAAGATATAGACCGTGTAAGAAATATTGTCGATGCCGATGATATTATAAATACAAAGGTTCAGTACATTCATGGCGTAGGCATGGTATCCGTTTTTCCTCACCAGCGCAGTATGAAGGTGCTGGGACTCTCTTTGCATGCTTTTACTAAAGAGCATCTTCCCCTGTTAGGTATGACATCATCCATATCAACATTGACATTCATAACTGATTATATGCGACTGGATGAGGTCGCAGCGTCTCTGGCAGGCTGCTTGAATCTCCCGGTGAATTATACTCCTTTAAGAGATGATTTGTATTCAAAAAAACAGGAAGATTAGAATGGGATGAGAAATGGAGATTTCTGCTGTATATTGGGAATCCAAAATAAAAACATACGGTTTTCAATCTGTTGATAATTTATCCTTACTCGAACTCACCTTATGCCTGGAAGAAAATGCTGGATTTGGGACTGATATCAGCGAACTGGATAATTTCGGAATTGATTTTGATCTGGTTCTGGTTCAATATCTTAGTGATCGGATGTTTCGCCTTTGCCTGATTTTTTCGAGTAAATGGGAGGGCAGAGTGCTGAAACATATTTATGAACAGATCAGGGTTGATAATGAAGAATCTGTTCGGGTTACATCGCCTGTGGAGTTGATCTATTTTCATGGTCCTCATTTTGGCGACAGATTCGGGATAGCCGATTCGGCCTTTAAAGCGTTATTAGATGGCGAAATGTCGGTTCTTGCGTTTGGCTGCTCCGGTGCTGCAATTTACATTGTTTTGCCGGAAAATGGATCGGAAAAAGCAAGAAACCTTCTTTCCCATGTGTTTGAGGTGCCCAAGACGGTAGATACTTCTGTTTTTCTGTAAGCGTTCACAGGCACCGCATCTGCACGTGCTCAAGGCAACCAGCATAGCAGACTATAGAGCTGTCGCCCTGAGCACGCACATCTGCAGCACCTGTGAACGCTTACAGGCCGGAGATTGTACGTCCTTTTTGTTCCGAATGGGCGTGAACGGGTATCATTTTTGAATATACTTTTAAAATATTAGATGGAGGAAAAACATGGAAGACAATATCCAGGAAATGTATGAGAGAGGCCAAAAAGCATTTAAAGAGGTTGAATTCTGGTCCCAGGAAAAAGTTGATATGATGGTACAGGCCGTCGCCTGGGAACTGGTTAGGGAGGAAGTATGCATAAAACTCGGCTCCCTGGCGGTTGATGAGTCAGATATCGGGAACAAGGATGATAAGATTGCTAAAATTAAAAACAAAACCCTGGGTACGCTCTGGGATCAACACGGTGTAAAAACCTGCGGCATGATTGATGAAAACAAGGCAATGGGCATCCGGACCTTTGCAAAGCCAATCGGTGTTATTGCCAATGTTGTGCCCTGTACAAATCCTGAATCTACAATATGCTGTCTGGCCTTAAGTACCCTTAAAACCCGAAATGCAATGATCGTCACCCCCCATCCCCGGACCCAGAAAACTTCCTATGAAACGGTCCAGCATGTCCGAAAGGGACTTGAAAAAGTCGGTGCCCCGGTGGATCTGGTCCAGTGTATCAAAAAGACAAGCCATGCAGCAACCTCAGCCCTGATGAATGCCTGTGACTATGCTGTTGCTACAGGTGGAGCCGCCCTGGTTAAGGTTGTATATGCCGCCGGGAAGCCTGCACAGACCGTTGGAGCCGGTAATGTTGTCTCCATTGTGGATAAAAGCGCCAACCTAGCCGTGGCTGCCGAAAAGATCAGGATTTCCAAAATTGCCAACAATTCTGCATCCTGTTCATCGGAAAATGCCGTAGCAATTTATGAATCATCCTATGATGCCATGCTTGAAGAATTGAAAAAACAGGGCGGATACCTGTGTTCCACTGAAGAACGGGAAACGCTCAGAAAGTATATGTGGCCTGACGGGGAGCATTTGAACCGTGATATTGTGGCAAGACCGGCAACTTTTATTGCGAAAAATGCGGGTCTGTCCGTTCCTGACGACACAAAATTTCTCATGGTCATTGGCGAAAAAGTCGGCCCTGAAGATCGTTTCTCCGGCGAGAAAATTTCACCGGTTCTTACCGTCTGGAAATGGAATGACTTTGATGAAATAGTGGAACGTCTGGGTCGAATTCTTAAATTCTCCGGTGAAGGCCATTCGGTTTCCATACATACTGAAGACGACGACCAGCGCGTGAAACTGGCTCTTAATGCCAATGTGGGGCGTGTTGTCTGTAATTTCCCCCATGCCCATGCAAACAGCGGCGGATGGGATTGCGGACTTCCCGTAACAGATACACTGGGCGGCGGCAGCTGGGCCGGAAATATCACCAGTGCAAATATAAACTGGAGTCATTTTTTGAACTACACCCTTCTTTCCATTCCCAAAGAAAAATATATGCCTACAGAAGAAGAATTTTTCGGAGAATATTTTGAACAATACGGAAGGGATTAAGTTGTGACTGTCATTTCATATTAGCCCCCGGGGTTGAAAAATGACCCCGGGGCCAAAATAATGGATTATTGAGGCCTGATGATAAAAGCGATAATTTTCGATTTCGGGCAAACCCTTGTTGATTCGGCTGACGGGTTCCGGTCTGCTGAAAAAATAGCCAAAGAAATAATTTTTTTAAACCTGTTTCCCTCTGCAAATGAGAACCAATGGCAAGCCTTCCTAACTGAATACCGGCAGATTCGTAAAAGTTTTCATGCAAAATCAAATTTTTCCCGACCTGCCATCTGGCAGGCAGTTTATGACCGGTTTAATTGCCGGGCTGATTCTAAAAAGCTTACGCAAATGGAAACTGAGTACTGGGAGCTTGTCAAGTCCCGGACAACACCATTTCCTGAAACCATAAGTGTTTTGGAAAAACTTGCAAAAGAGTTCCAGTTAGGAATGATTACAAACACCCAGGGACAGAAAACTTCCGGGACCCACCGTATAGCACTTTTCCCGGATATCGAGAAATTTTTTGAAACCATTATTATTGCAGGAGAGTCAGGGTTGCCTCCAAAACCTGATTCCAAACCTTTTTTGCTGTGTCTTGAAAAAATGAATATAAAACCTGCAGAAGCGATTTATGTGGGAGATGACTTTCAAAAAGATGTCTGCGGAGCCGGTTTTGCAGGCCTGCACCCTGTATGGATAAAACACAGTCTTGTAAAACGTTCCTGGCCGGATCCGGAAACCCACACCCATCCCATTGTAATAACAAATCTTAATGAACTTTTTGAAATCAGTATAGACAAGGTTTGATCCGTGACAGGTTCATCATTCTCCACGCAAAAAAAAGCAGTTATTTATAAAAAATTGTCAGCCTGTGTAAAAGCGTTTAAATTTGAAGAAGCTGTAAAATTAGGCAAACAGCATAATATGATGCTGACTTCGGCAGATATGGACCGGATTATCAACAGCCTTGTTATGCAAAGAGGATCAGGGGATACAATCAGCAATCCTCACCAGCTTGATCAAAGGATAAAGACCTTATTAAGATGTCGTGACCATGGATGTGATCCAGGAAAAATAATTAAAAAAACGATACTACCGGAAGGATATAGCGGTAAAATCCTGATGGTGGCGATTATGGGTGGTGTTATAAACAGACTGGTCTGTCTTAGATCAGGGGATCTATGGCATAGAGAAATTTTAAAAAACACGGAAAATGAAATCAGGGACCTGGGGTTTAATAAAAGCTGTGTTTATGCACTTGGCGGAGCATATGTCCGGTTTGAAACAAATAATGACATTGCCATATATGGAACAAGCGATGATTTTGGTTCATGTGACAAGGTATATGCTTCAATGCTCATTAAAACAAGTTTCAAGGACAGAAAGGTCATTGTCTTGGACTGATAATTAAGGAAATGCTGTGGGCAAAGCGAAATTTAAAATTATATTTTACTGCTGGCTCATATATGGTTTTTTTTACCTGAACCGATTAAATCTTTCTCCTGTCATTCCGCTGATTATGTCGGATCTTGATATTTCCCATGCCCGTATCGGCCTTATCGGGGCTTTGTTTTATGTTTTCTATACAATGTCCCAACTCCCTGCCGGTTACCTAAGTGATCTGTTCGGTGCCAGGAAGGTTATTTTTGCAGGGGGATTGATTTCCGCTTTTTCAAATCTAGTGTTCAGTTTTGGCAGCGGATTGTGGCATTTGGCCTCTTCCCAGTGCCTCAATGGACTGGGACAGGGATGCGGGTTCAGCCCGATTATCAAAATCATAGACCAACACTTTTCTTTCAGCCAAAGAGGGAGGGCGTTGGGTTTGGTCATGACATCCACTGCTGTTTTTAATGTTGCTGCATTTTTACTTGCCGGGTATATCGGCCAGACATTCGGCTGGCGTTCGGTTTTCTGGTCCGCGCCCCTGGTTTTTATACCCGTACTCATCCTTTTTAAGATGGTCATCAAAGCGCCGTCAGTTGACAAGCCTTCTAAAGCTGTTGAGGCCGAGTCCAACGACCGGAAGGAAGTTAAAAACAAATCTTTTGCCGGGATCAACAACCATATTTTTTCAAGGAAAATGTTTTTTTTAAGTATTGGCTTTTTTTGCCTGTGTTATATTACGTACAGCAATTTGATCTGGCTGCCTTCTTTTTTGTTTGAAAGTTATGATATGTCCCTGGTTCAGGCTGGTTTCCTTGCAGCACTTTACCCCCTGGCAGGAGTCATTTCCAGGCCGCTGGGAGGCTATATTTCCGATGTGCTTTTCAAGGGAAAAAGAAAACAGACCATATTAATCGGATTGTTCGTTATCTTAATATCCACATTGCTCCTGTCCCGGATTAAGGATTTTAATATCAATATATATTTTATAATTTTAATCGGATTTTTCGATAATTTAATCGGCCCCCTGTTTTTTGCCTGGATGCTTGACATGGTTCCTTATAATCGCAGTGGCAGCGGGGCAGGGGCTCTTCAGTTTTTCGGCCACACGGGCACAGTCTGTTCCATTTATTTTTCAGGCGTTATCATGGATGTCTTTCATTCATACCGGCCGGTTTTTATGATCCTGGCTTTTATTTCAATTTTAGGCATCATATCTGTTTTGCTGATTTCGGAATCAAGGGATATTAATTTATGAAAGCAATTACTTTGGAGCAGCCTTTTGCATCTCTTGTGTCCATTGGAGCCAAAACCATAGAAACCCGACCCTGGCCGACCCACTACCGGGGGCCATTGGCCATTCATTCAGCCAAAAAGTTTATTCCGGTAGAAGATTCCTATTACCGCAGCCTGTTGATTCTTGCCGGTTTGGATTGCGAACAACTGCCTTTGGGAAAAATTATTGCGATTGCCCGGCTGGTTGGTTGTAAAAAAGTGATAGCGCCTGAGATTCCCTGCTATCCCCAGCTGGCGTTTAGCAATTTTACACCGGGCTGGTATGCCCTGGAACTTGCAGATATCAAACCATTGCCAAAGCCTGTTCCTGCAGATGGCGGTCAGGGATTATGGGACTGGGCAGATTAAAAAATTATTTTAGCGAGCTGTGATATTCCGCTGACCATTGATCTACCTTTTCAATCAAACGATTGAGCAACTCAGAGAAATATTTGTCCTTATGATGTACAATATAGTATTTGCGCGTAATCGGCGGCCCTGGGAAGGGAAGCACAACCAGTTTTTTCATCTGAATATGGCCCAAGGCTGTGTTTCTTGATACCAGTGCGATGCCAAGGCCGTTTTCCACAGCTTTTTTTATAGCCCTGTTGCTTGAAAGTTCAAGAGAGACAATAATATCAATCTTGTTTTTTTTAAAAAAATCATTAGCGACCTGGTAGGAAAAGGATCCCTTTTCATGAACAATCATGGACTGTCCTGAAAGATCCATATATGTCAACCGTTTTTTGTTTACAAGGGGATGGGATGGCGCCGCAACAAAAATCATGTGGTCTTCCAAGATTTCACGGCAGATTACTTTTTCGTTTTCTATGGGAAAAGATATAAAGCCGATATCATTATTCAGGTTGGCAACATTTTCCACAACAAGGCCGGAGGGTAAGATATTTACTGAAATGCGGACATTGGGATGATCTTTGCTGACCTGGTTCACGATTGAAGGCAGGTAATAGGCCCCGAAACTTTCGTTGGCATCAATACGGATATGGCCTTGTTTCTGCTGTAAAAATTCCCTGATCGTATCTTCTGCATGGATCTCAAGATCAAATATTTTTTCAGCAATTTTATACAATGCATTGCCTGCATCCGTTAAAACCAGTTTTTTGCCAAACCGGTTAAACAGCTTTATTTCATAGTATTCCTGGAGACGTTGGATACCTTTTGTTACTGCCGGTTGGGTGACATTTAGCTCTTCTGCGGCTTTGCTTAACGATCCCCTTTTGCTGGCAAGGTAAAAAATTTTAAGTTGGCCAAGATTCATATTAATAACCCCTCTTTATGAAAATTGAAATTACCATAACAAAATTCTATACACTGCATACAACATCAATTCAAGCCCTTTGTTGTTTTTTTAAAAGAGTCTCGTTGGTTTGATTAAAGATTTTGTACCCGTTTACGCCCATTCGGAACAAAAAGGACGTACAATCTCCGTCCTGTAAGCGTTAACAGGTGCTGCAGATGTGCGTGATCAGGGCGACCAGCTATAGTCTGCTATGCTGGTTGCCCTGAGCGCGTGCAGCTGCGGTGCCTGTGAACGCTTACAAGATTTTTTACTGCTGTTTGATCAGGTTGATAAACCGTTTGAGTGGGCCTGAGATGTGCTTTTCCCTGTGATGGATCATGTAGAATGTTCGATAAAAAGGTGTGGATGAGAATGAAAGTGCGATCAGTTTTCCCGATTCAATCTCCTTGGCAGCCACTTTTTTTGAAATCGGTGCGATTCCGGTACCGCCTTCCACAGCCCTTTTAATGGCTTCATTGTTGGAAAAGGTTATGGGCATGGTCACTGAAACATTATTGGCTTCAAGCAGATCATGGATCATTTTCTGGAAATATGAACCCTGCTCATGCATGATGATCATGTGTCCTTCAAGGTCAGAAGCTTTGAGCTGTTTTTTTTTTGCCGGGGGGTGAGCCAGAGGGTGAGAAGGATTCATGATGATAACTATTTCGTCTTTAACGATCTCAACTGTGTTTAATTTTTTATCTTTAACAGGAAAAGAAACAAAACCAATATCATTTTTTAAGTTGACCGTGTTTTCAACGACCTGCTGATTAGAAAGCACCTCCAAAGATACCTGAACCTTTGGTGCCATAAAATTAAACCGATTGATGAATTCCGGAAGATAATATGCCCCAAAACTTTCTGAGGCGCTGATCTTAAGGTGCTTTAAGTTTTCTTTTTGAAAGTCAGCCATGCAGTCATCTGCCAGTTTTTCCAGTTCAAATATTTTTTTTGCGATTTGGAAGAGATTGTCCCCGGCCAGGGTCAATTCCGTATTTTTGCCCAGCTTGTGAACAAGGGGCACTTCATAATATTCCTGGAGCCGCTGGATGCCTTTTGTTACAGCCGGCTGGGTAATATTTAATTCCGTGGCCGCACGACTCAGGCTTTTGTACTTGACTGCAAGATAAAAAAGTTTGAG
>JAUWMJ010000131.1 GCA_030613225.1 Desulfobacterales bacterium | reverse complement strand
CGATAGGTGTACCATACCATGACAACACCACCTATCATGGTAATAATAACCAAAGCAGCCAAAATTAAAAAAATACGGTTGCGCAGGCTTATTCGATTCCACATCTTAGGAATCCTTTGCGTAAAAAACCATAAAAACTTTTTGTAACCGTTCACGGTTCAGAGGTTCAAGGTTAAACTGATTTAGGGTGGAATATAACATATGCTCCCGTGAAAGAAAGTTTTGATTCTGAATCCAATGTGAAATGTATTAGATTCTTATGATACGTCCCTGCCTGCCACTGCAAGGCATGTGCGGGCAGTAACCGAGATTGTACTGAACTTAAAAGCAAAAAGATAAAGAAAATCGCAAAGCAATTAACCTCTGAACCGTGAACTCTGAACCGTGAACGGTTACAACTTTTTTCCTCACAAATTGCAGGCCTTAATAGCTTCGCAAACTTCCATAAAGACATCCGTTTTTCTTAAAACTCCTATGATATTCTTAGTATCGCCACCCTTTGCAACCAGAAGAGACTGATGACGTCCCATAACCAGGCGGTGAATAGCGATATCCAGTGAATCATTCTCATTGACATACTCTCCTTCCGTAGGAGTATACATGATATTTTTTACCTTAAGCAAAGCCGCCTTTTGACAAATTTCTTCCAATGGTTTGTCAAAAAGGCTGAACTGTTCCCGCAGGGTCCTTAAAAATTTCTTACTAAAACCATAATGGGACATGCCCCTTCGATTGTCCATCTCATCATATTTTGGTTCCAGAGCTCTAAGTATATCGAGTTGACTTATTTTGCCTGTAATGTGCCTGTTTTTATCATATATTAAAATTGCCCTGTGCCGGTATCGAGATTGATCAAATTTATTCTGTGCTTCTTCCAGAGCAATGATGGCATTATACAAGGTAGCATCTTCTGAAACCGTGGCATAATCAGCAAGGGGAACCATCAGATCTTTCACAATTTTTGTTTTCATTGTAAACCTCCTGTTTTGCAGTTTTTTTAAACCTCTGCCTGCTAAAAGCAGGTAGATTCCGTCAAGACTAAAACAATTGAACGCTTTTTGCTCAATTAAGATAATAATGTAGCATGAACAGCTTTGCATGTAAACAAGGCGTTCTTCCTTTCAAGTATAAAAATGAAACAGTGAATTTTGGGCATTGCCTCTGCTTACATTTTATGTTATTGTTTCAAATCTTATAATAAAAAAGCAAAAACTTTGGAGGAAAATAGTATGAAAAGAAAAATAATTATAATTACGATGGTAGTCATTGCGCTTTTCATCTCCGGCTCAATGATGTTTTATTCAACAGCAGATGCTAAAGAAAGATTGAAGTATAGTTGTTCGGCACAGGTTTGTGAAGCATTCGGAGAAGAAATGATATCTGCATTTGAGAAAGAGGCAGGAATTGAGATGGATATATATATTGTCTCATCTTATATATCTGTTAAACGTCTTATTGACGGAAAATGTGATATTGCCAGTTCTGCCAGAAAATTATCTAAGAAAGAGAAGAAAAAAGGGTGCGTAGCGACACCTTTTTGCAAAGATCCCCTGGCGATTATTGTAAATTCAAAAATTAATATCGATAATATATCCGAAAGACAGCTTCAAAAAATATTCAGCCGGCATATTTCCAACTGGAAAGAAATCGGAGGGCCGGATCATCCCGTCACAATTATTGTTCCCGGAAAATCCACTGCAGCATATAATAATTTTTCCAGTAAAGTAATGAAAAGAAAAAAGATAACCTATGACTTTATGACATACAGATCAACCTTTGCAATTGAGGCGGTTAAACATTTTCCGTATGCGATATCCTTTATCTCCCAGGGTGCGGCATTAAAACAAAAGGGAATAAAGACGCTTAAAATTAATGGCCTTTCGGCCAAAGATAAAAAATATCCTTATTACCAGTCATTTACCTTTGTTACCATGGGAAAACCTGCCGGGCATGCAAAGGGATTTATAGATTTTATGTTGTCTGACAAGGGCAAAGCGATAATGAAAAAAAAAGGTGTATGCCCGTTCTGCGATGATTAAGATAAGGCGAAGACGGGTGACTTTGTGCCTTATCTACTGTTTCTGAAGCCTGCATAAATAGGTTTTACCAATTCTTTCTCTATATCGTAACAAACCAGTCCGCAGTACAGGCAGCGGCAGGCTTCCAGTTTGGCTTTCTCACCTGAAATAGACCCCTTTACCTCCTCAGTGAAAGATTGTATGCGCATCTCTACCGGGACTTCGCTAATCTGGACTCTCGGAATGTTATCAGTGACTTTTACATCTTTAAGGATGCTTTCAGGAATAATTTTGCTTTGCAGATTTTCCGGTACAGGAATACTGTCCTGGGTCAAATAATAATGTATTGACCGGGCAGCGCGACGTCCTCCGCCAACAGCCATGACCACCCATGCGCGTCCTGTGTGAAGATCCCCTGCTGCAAAAACATTTTTTACAGATGTCTGCAAAGTATCCCTGTCTGCTGCAAGATTATTTTCTTTAGTTATTTCAAATATAACCCGATCTTCCCTGTCATGCAGACAGGAAAGATCAGGCTTACGATCTATGGCCGCAATAACCATGTCTGCATCTATGAGAGTCTCTGAGTTAGGTATAGACACAACCTTGCTCTTGCCTGGTTTGCCTGTCTCCTCCAGTTCCATCCGGATATACTCTGTATGCGTGACACTGCCGCTTTCATCGGAAATCACCCTGGTATGTTCCGTTAAAAAGAGGAACTGGGCTCCCTCTTCCATAGCCCTGTCCACATCTCTTTTATTTGCCGACATATCTTTTTTGATGCAGGGGCATATGACTGTCACGGATTTTGCACCAAGGCGAATTGAACTCCTGGAACAATCCATGGCTGTATTGCTTTCACCTATGATGACTACCCGCCGGCCGGCAAGTGTTTTGATCTTTATTCCCACGGATGTTAAAAAATCCACACTACCTATTACTCCGTTTGCCTCTTCTCCTGGAATTCCAAGGGGCGGCACCGTCCATGCACCGATTCCAAGGAAGACGGCTTCAAACCCTTCATCTTCCAGGCTTTTTAAGTCGAAATCCTTTCCAAACTTTACACCCATCTTAGTTTCTATACCCAGCTTTAAAATCCCTTCGATTTCCCAATCAAGAATATCATTCGGCATCCGGTATTCCGGAATTCCATATCTTAACATTCCCCCCAGTTTCGGCATTGCTTCGAAAATGACAGGATGATGCCCGAGCCTTCTTAAAAAATATGCACAGGACAATCCAGCCGGTCCTCCGCCCACAACTGCAATTTTGTGGCCGGTATCCGGTGCGCAGGTTATTGGTATGCGAGTCCCGGAATTCATCTCCCATTCCCCCAGGTAACGTTGCAGCCGGTTAATGGCTACGCCGGTATCCGCAATATTTCTGCGACAAATATTTTCACAAAGATGGAGGCAAACCCTGCCGCATGCAAGAGGGAAGGGGTTGCGTTCTTTGATGGTTAATAATGCTCCTGCCAAATCTCCTTCTCGAATCTTGCGGATATAAAGGGGAACATTGATTTGAGCAGGACATCTCTGTACACACGGTGCCAGGCAGTCGCTCTCTTCATTAAAATGAAGCAGCCTTGCGGTCATTGAAACAATAGAGATTACACCGCGGGGACAGACATCTGCACAACGCCCGCATCCCTTGCATCTGTTTGGATTCACTACCGGCAGGTTGTCCGGTCCCATGTGAATGGCTTCAAATGGGCATACTTTGACACATGAGCTAAGGCCTAAACATCCAAAGGTGCATTGTTTGCTACCTTCATAGAGCCGTGCTTGTGCCCTGCAGTCTTGAGCACCTTCATAAATGTAAAGCTGGTCGGCTCGGTTTCCTCCAATACACCTAACCATAGCAATCTGAGGTTCCTTATACTCCACCTTCAGGCCCATTACCTCAGCAACCATCCGGTTTGTATCCATTCCCCCTGCAATGCACACGTCTGCCGGAGCTTTACCTTCAACAATTGCCTTGGCAGCCGCAGTACAGCCGGGAAGTCCGCATCCACCGCAATTTGCACCGGGCAAAGCCATTTCAACGTCCCGTATGCGTGGATCTTCTTTTACATATAGAAGCCTTGAAGCAACTGATAAGATCACTGCCGCAGAAAACCCCAAGCCTAAAAGCAAAAGTGCTGACGAGGTTATCATAAGGTCACCATAATTTTTTGATTCAATTTTTTAAAACCACGTACTTTGTGCGTGGTTGCTTTGCCTGAGTAATAAAGAGTGCCTAAAATGCCTAAAGTTGTGGTGTCGCTCTGCTCCAGGCTTCGCCTTTGGCTACGCCCCGGCAAGCCATCTTCGCCTCTTGTCGCGGCGTAACCAAAGGTGAAGCCTGATTGGCTACGCCCCGGCAAGCCATCTTTTTTATAAAATAGACAGAATTCCTTAACTTTAGTCACTTTAGTTCACTTTAGACACTTTAGTCACTTTAAATCATTCCCTGAAACGCAAAAAAGACTAGGGACATTAATCCGGCTATTACAAGAGCAATGGGCGTTCCCTTGAATGCGTCCGGGATACGCGTAATTTCTAAGCGCTCACGAATCAATGAAAGGATTACCAGCGCAAGCATAAAGCCTGCCCCTGATGCCAGTGCAAACACCATGGATTCCAAAAAGGTGTATTCCTTTCGCTGACAAATAATCGCAATACCCAATACCGCACAATTCGTGGTTATAAGCGGCAGGAAAATGCCCAGAGCTTCGTATAAAGGTGGAATAGACTTTTTCAAAAACATTTCTACAAACTGCACTAAAGCAGCAATAACCATTATAAATACAATGGTCTGCGAAAAGACAAGCCCCCAGGGTTCAAGGATATATCTTTGTATCGGCCAGGTAATGGCAGCAGCCATCACTGAAACAAATACTACTGCTGCTCCCATACCGACTGCTACATCAATTGACTTTGAAGTGCCTAAAAAAGGGCAATTTCCCAGGTATTGGGCTAAAACAATATTATTTATAAAAATTGCTGCAATAATAAGCATGAAATAATCTGTCATAGCTAAAACCTTTTACTTTGCCATGTGGTAATAAAATTCATGGCTGCAAGACACATTGCTAAACAAATAAATGCTCCAGGGGCTTCTACCATAAATGTGAAGGGTTTAAATTCCGCCCACATAAAGGGCCTGCCGAAAAAAGTTCCGTAGCCAAAGATTTCCCGGACACCACCCAGAAACGTCAGTGACAGAGTAAAGCCAAATCCCATCCCCAGAGCATCGGCAACAGACAAGTGAACCGGATTTCTTGAAGCAAATGCCTCTGCCCGGCCTAAAATAAGACAGTTTACAACAATAAGGGGCACAAAGATCCCGAGCTCCTGGTATAGAGGATAGGTGAAAGCCTGCATGAGCAGCTCCACCGTAACCACAAGGGAGGCTGTAATAACAATAAAGCACACAATACGAACTTTAGGGGGAATGATCTTACGAACCAGTGAAATGATCAAATTCGACAAAGTCAGCACGAATATTACAGCGCAGCCCATACCAAAACCATTATATGCCGTCTTGGTCACTGCAAGGACAGGACACAGTCCAAGAAGCAACCGAAACGGCGGCAGTTCCAGCCAAAGTCCCTTTGAAAATTCCTTCCATATGCGCTTCATTTTGATTTTCCTTACTCCATATGTTTCCATGACCTTAAAATTTCGGGCTTTATGGCTGTATAAATATTTACGGATTTTTGCACGGCATCAACCGCTCCCTTTGATGAAAATGTAGCCCCGGAAACAGCATCTATATCCCCATTTTGCGATTTAAGTGCCAGTTCGTTCAACTGATGCTCGAAAAATTGTTCTGTAAAATCGTCTTTACTAATGTATGTGCCGATGCCGGGTGTCTCTTTCATAGTGGTAACGCCGATACCGGTTAATTCATCCTTTTTTAAATCAAAGCCCACCATAACGCCGATGTCGCCGCCATATCCTTTTCCGAATCCTTCTATGGCGACTCCTGCAAGATAACCTTTGCTTATAGCAGGAAAGACAGTGACCTGAGTATCTGTTTTGCCGACTTTGAATTTTTTCCTCTCGGCGATAGGATTATTATCAAAATCCTTTAAAACTTTTTTAAGAGCCGGCCCCTGAACACAGATAAGCACCTGCTCTTCAATACGGCTGAGGGTAGCCTGTTTAACGGTGCCCAGAAGGAGTCCTGCTACTAGACAAATCGCGGACAGGACTAATATCATTTTGATAATTTCACGCATGACTCGTCACTTTGTCTTAACCCGAATTTTTTAATGAAACATTCGGGTTAAACGGTTTAGGGCGCATTTTATCGAAAATCGGCGTTAAAAGGTTTGCAAGTAATATGGCAAAGGGGACTCCATCAGGATAAACACTGTATATTCGAATTATGACCACCAGAATCCCACCTGTCAGTCCAAAAAGGATCATCGGTATATGTCCAACCGGCGAGGAAGCGGAATCGGTAGCCAGGAAAAAGGCCCCGAAAATCACACTTCCGGTAATAAGATGAAAAAATGGGTTTGCATATCTTGTGTCGTCTATAAAAAAATAGATCGAGGCTGTTATAAAGACTCCTGTGAGAAAGGCCAATGGAATGTGAGGACGGATGTGTTTTCGTACTATTAAATATATACCTCCCAGGAGAACGCCGGGCACTTGTACGGCACCCAAACCGCCAACCTGCTTCCCTAAAAAAAGATCCAGGTAATTAAATCCGGAAACGGCCTCCGGGCCATAAAGCTTGAGCTGACTTAAAGGATATAAATATTCCGTGTTGAGCATGGATAAATCCATATCCATGAGATATTTCCACGAAATTCTACATACAGCCCAGGCAACAAGGGGAGCACACAGGGGGCTGGCGCCAGGTCCGCCAAAAAGAATCCTGCCTAAAATTATGCTGAGGCTGCTTCCGACAATCACCAGCCACCATGGAGCGGATGCAGGCAAAAGAAAGGCGAACAAAAGCCCTGTAAGCAGAGAGCTGTAGTCATCTATGCTTATATCCCTGCCTGTGATTTTCAGACATATGGCCTCTGTTACAACTGCTACGACACATGAAAGAGCCACGACCCTGGCGGCTTCAATACCGAATTGCATGATTGCTAAAAGTGTCACAGGTAAAAGTGCCAGGATGGTTTCGAGCATTAAACCTGAAACACTTCGGCCGCAATGCCAGTGCGGAGCAGTGGAAACAGTCAGAACAGGTTCGCTGATAAAGGGTTTTTTTATCTGACTTGCCATCTATGTTTACCTCTTCGTAACTGGGTTCAAAGTTCCGGGGTTCACGGTTCAGAGTTAAACAGATGAGTTGATTGCTGTTAAACTGATAAACTATGAGTTATCTGAGCTCATCATGTCACTCAGGCTACTCCCAACCGTGAACTGTGAACTGTGAATCTGACTAATTACCAGTATCATTACTCTTCTGCTGAGCAGCGAGTTCATTTTTAGCCAGAAGAATGTACTGTAATACCGGTCGCCTTGCCGTACAGAAATATGTGCACAGCCCGCACTCACGACAGGAGTCTATGCCATACTTTATGGTCTTTTCAAACAGCCCGAACTCTGCCATGCGGCTGATTATATTCGGCATAATACGAGACGGACATTTGAGTACACATTCGCCGCAGTTTAAACAGGGTGCGTCCGTAACAGGTA
>JAUWMJ010000192.1 GCA_030613225.1 Desulfobacterales bacterium | reverse complement strand
AAGTGTAATATTACACAAGTTCGGCCATTTTTACAGCAACATTATCAAAGGCTTTAGTTACCAATGAATCCTTATGTGCATCCATAATAGAGGTGCCGGAATCACCGCATAGTACAACATTCGGATCGAATGGAATTCTACCGAGAAACTGTACACCCATTGCCTGGGCTGTTTTCTCTCCGCCGCCTGAACCATACAGGTTTATCGTTTTACCACAGTGGGGGCATTCAAAACCGCTCATATTCTCTATTAGACCAAAGATCTCCATTTTAACTGTTTTACAGAAATTAATCGATTTCCTGACATCTGCCAATGCAACTTCCTGTGGTGTTGTAACAATAATTGCCTTGGCATCTGAAATTGTCTGGGCAATTGTCAATGGCTCATCACCTGTTCCCGGAGGTGAATCAATAATCAAAAAATCCAGTTCACCCCAATCCACATCTCCGATGAATTGTTTGATTGCAGAATACTTAATTGGACCGCGCCATATGATGGCATCGTCTTTGTTACCTGTAAGCGATTCGATGGAAACCGCCTTTAAATTTTCCGAGTAACTCATCGGATTTAACTTCCGATTCTCATTAAGATCCAGCATCCCTTCAAGGCCCAGCATCCTTGGTACATCCGGACCATGTAAATCAACATCCATAATGCCGACTTTAAAACCTTTCTTGGAAAGAGCGATGGCAAGGTTTACAGAAGTGCTGGTCTTGCCGACACCTCCTTTCCCGCTCAGCACAATGAATTTGTTTTTAATTTTCTTTAAAGATGCGTTTACAGCAGCATCCTGATCTGCCTGGGGATTTTTCTGCGTTGTTGCAGCATCTACATTATCTTGAATTTCTACCATTATAATTATCTCCTGATTTTTTACCGCTTAACGGTTTTTTGATTTTACGATTCAATCGCTTTGAAATATAACTACAGGCCTCGTAAAGTTGCTATTATTATACTACTCAACTATTAAACTATTAAACAACTCAACTACATCTGAACTATACCCAGTGTCCTTCAACATTAGCTTCCCCGCTGGATTTCAACTCACCGTTTTTATATTTCGAAACAGCGTCGGAAACACTCCCTTCTGCTCCGACAATAATTTTTACACCGGCACTTTGCAGCACCTTAAACGCCTTTGGGCCACAGTTGCCTGTAATAAGCACATCTACATTATTATCGACCACTGTTTTGCCTGCCTGTATCCCGGCACCCTGGGCAAGGTTGAGGTTCTGGCTGTTTTCAACCGTCTCATACTCCATTGTTTCAGGATTAACAATAATAAAATACGCCGCCCTTCCAAAACGAGGATCCATATTTGAATCCAGGTCTTTGCCTGTTGATGTAACCGCAATTCTCATTTTTCAACCTCCTGTATAAAGTGATAAATCCGTAAAAAGTTATTTTCATCACTGAGCTCACTGAGAACACAGAGAATTTTTTTTATAATCAGTTATCTCTGTGTACTCCGCATCCTCCGTGGCAAATTCGATTTTTTCTTCACAAAACGGTAAAAATCCTTATGATTGCACAAAGGACAATTTTCAGGTCTTCCTGTTCCCCGTGGCTCCTCCCATTTATTGTTGCAGTTATTGCACATGAAAATTCGCTTTTTATCAATTATCCTGTAACTTCCACCTTGAATAATAATCGCTTTTCCGTTAATCAAAGCATCTGCCACTGTTTTTCTTGCTCTCTGAACGATCCTCCCAAACGTAGCCCTTGACACTCCCATACTATTGGCAGCCTCTTCATAAGACATGTCCATAAGGTCTGAAAGTCGCAGAGCTTCGTATTCATCTATTGTTATCTGAACCTCCTCCAGGTCGATCAGAGGTATGCCCCTTGGCTTGAAATAGCTGATATCAGGGTTAAAAGCTACCATCCGACTTTTATGAGGACGAACCATAAAATCTCCTTTATGAGAATATTCTCAGAACCTTTAAAATAAATACTCGAACATACGTTGTCAAGAAATTTTTATTAATACCCAAATAAGATAGTTTCGTAAAAAGTAAAACCCACTTTTTAAGAAACGTTTTAAGTTTTAGGTATTATGTTTTAAGCATTTTATAAAACAGACAATTACATTAACCTAAAACCTAAAATTTAATCCCGCCCGGGCGGGACTAAAACATGATGATTTCGACTTTTTATGAGTTCATAAAATTATACTTGCAACTAATTTGTCGCGCTATAATATGCATTTCATATCACTTCTCTTTTTCAACCAGACCGTCATTTTCCAAACAAGCCGGTTGGAGCGAAACGAAAATCAAAGATTTTATTTCGTGCTTTCCTTCTTTCGTGTTTTCGTGATTGTTTTTATTTTAAAAATCGAGACCTTCAGATGATGCGGAAAAATGGGGTCTTGTGAATAAAGTTGTACCTGCAGATCAACTTGAGGAAGCTACAATGTCTCTTGCAAACAAACTTGCCCCAAAAAGTCCCCTTGCCCTGCAGATGGGAAAACAGGCGTTTTACCAGACAGCAGACATGGAGTTTGATAAAGCTTTAGAATGTTCCAATGAGATGTTTGCCTCTCTTCGTATAACCGAAGATGCCAAAGAAAGGATAGATGCTTTCTTGAATAAACGGAAGCCGGTCTGGAAGGAAAAATAGATAGGGGATGCGGGTTACGGGGTGCGGGGTGCGAGTTGCGGATTGCATAGCTCTCAGCGGGGCTTCGCTCCAACGGACTTTGGTTACTGTTTGACAATCAAATTTGGCTTTTAAGACGTTAACTTCTCAAGATAAGCCGCGGCTTTTTTTATTTCTTTCTCGCTAAATACACTAATACCGTTTTTTTCAAGGAGGGCTGTTGTTACTCCCTTTCCGGGTCTTTTTAATCCTGAAAAACTTCCGTCATAAATACGGGTTTTTCCACATGAAGGGCTGCCGTCTTTCAGGACGGCCATCTTTATTTGCATTTCTTTTACAATCCTTAATGCTTCCCTTGCTCCCCTGATAAAGCTGTCTGTAATATCCTGTCCGTTAATATTAAAAACTTTCGCACTCTCTTTTAAGACCTCGATTCCCGTGCCTGCAATAATTTCTGCAGAAGGCCTGGGCACAGGCAGATTTCCGGCGACTTCAGGGCAAAAAGGCACTATCAGCCCATCATCTTTCCATTTCTTCAAAATTGAGCTGTTGCAAGGCATCTTTTTGCCGTCGTAACGCACTCGCTCGCCAATCAGGCAGGCGCTCACCAGCACCCTGACCATTCCAAATTCTCCCGATTTTTTTACTTAATTGATACGTATTTCATATCAGCTACTTAACAACCCAACTACTTAACGGGTTCTATACTTATGAAAAACCTTCCAGTATATTACAAGATTGACTGTTATAACGAAAATACCTAAGATTATCTGTATTTCACGCGTAAGTCCTGCAGGATAAATAACAGGTAAGATATATTCCTCAACAAACCCTCCAGGATAGCCTGCTTCTCCACCTTTAACCCGAAGCCGGTTTTCCAGTGGTGTAAGAGGGCAGATCCATCCTGCAAATTCTATCAGGGCGCCCCACCCGGCGGTCGGAATATGTATCCAAACGACCTTTCGCCACCAGATTGACAAGATTCCTCCCATCAATACAAATAAGATAAATGTAAAGTGAAGCACAACAACAATATCGGCCATTAAACGATATGACATTTTGCAACTCAGGTTCAAAGTTCCATGGTTCACGGTTCAAGGTTAACTGATGAAAACCGCACAGTTTTGAGATATTGAGAGCGGGGGGTGGCACATTGCGCGTAACTGCTACCGTTAATAGGTTCATCAACTATGTCAAGCGATATGAAAAATGCGCCCCCTCCGCTCGAAGATGCCGCTTGTCGAAGATACCGCTTGTTGTGTGGTGCGATGCGGTGAGGCTAAATCCCGCTTTCAGCGGGAAACCCTGAACTGTGAACCTGACAACCCGAGTAGTTACGACATTTTTATCAATGTGGAAAATAATGATCAATTGAATTTGCATAATATGATAAAACATTCAGCATTTCAGGGTCAGCTTTATAAAGCCCATCTCTTTCAACAACCAGACGCCTTATTCTCAACATGTTTAATGCAGTCACTATATTTTGTACACGGCTTGTCGTTGAAAGAAAAACCGGCGCATTTTTTACCTGAATTTCGTCAATTATACGATTTGCATGTGCTTCCACATCAAATGCACTTAATAAATCATCGGGGAATTTAACGAAAACAGCTGCTACCAGAGGTACCGGCAGTACCGGTATAACGTTTTGAATGGAAGCCATGAGGTGTCCGGAAAATTTTTCAACTTCCAAAAAACGGTCTTTACGTTTCATTTTGCTGAAATCGATATCATTTAGACGACAATATTCCCGCGCTGAAATACGTTGACCGAAGTTAACACTGGCATATCCAAAACGCTGCCACCTGCTGAGCAAAATAAAAATAATGCTACGCCAGACAAACCTGATTGTTGTTTTCATTATAAACCATCTGCTACGTTTTACCGCATCGGGATTTAGCATACGTAACAGACTCCTGTCCTCAAGGGTTCTGTCGTAGTTAATCCCAACAGGAATGAAAATAATATCACGATCAGTTCCGGGTTTAAAACTTCGCAGCATATAGTCAATAAAGCCGAGTTTTGGAGGTCGCAGTAGTCCATCACGACTCAGCCCACCTTCAAGAAAAACCGCCTGACAAACACCCTCTTTAGTCGCCATATGGATATACCGTTCCAATACCAGACGATACAAAGGGTTACCGGATTTCCGGCGAACAAAAAAAGCGCCCATAGATCTGATCAATGCTTGCAACGGCCAGACCTTGGCCCACTCACCGACTGCATAGGAAAGTGTAGTTTTTTCAGCAGCTAAAAACGCCACAAGTATATAATCCATATTGCTGCGATGGTTCATCACAAACACAACTGTTGAATCCGGATCGATGTCCGCAAATTGTTCATTATCTACAAGGCCGATGTGCACATGGTAAAGTAGATTTGCAATTTTTTTTGCCAGCCAGTAACCGATTCGAAAATATAGATAAGCGTTAAATGACGGTACTATCTCCTTTGCATACCTCATTACTTTAGCCTGAACGAGTTCCCGCGGTATATCGTGTTCCTGGGCTTTTATCTGTATCGCTTCAATCACCTTGGGATCATAAATCAGACGATCAATTAAAACCCGTCTTTTTGTAAGCTGAAAGGGCTTGATTTCTATATCAAGACGCTTGCTTATTTCATCTATTACTCGATTGACCCGCCGCCGTAAAAACCAGCGAGTACTTGGAATCAGCACTCTATCCAGGATTGCCCAGATTGTGATTGCAACCAGTAATAGAAAAATCCATATTGATATCGTAATCTGTCCGGTCATGTCATTTTGCCCTTTGTGCTGTCATTGGCGCTCAGCAACATCATATCGACAATTTATTGTCGATCTCAGCCGGCATGTTGTTTTTACATTGAAATACGAGTTGCGTGTTGCGAGTTACGTGTTGCGGGTTGTTAATCGGAAATAATCCCTTTTTTATAACCCAAAACACGCAACCCGTAACTCGCAACCCGTAACCCGTACATTACCCTCTCAATTCCAAACGCATGATTTTTTCAAGGTGCAGTCTTTGCTTCTCAAAATCTTCTTTATTTTCCGACGGATCAAATTTAATCATTTCCCCGAAACGAAGGGTAATTTTTGCAAAAGGTTGAGGGATCATAAATTTATCCCAGCTATTCATATACCACGCTTTGTCTGCATAAGTATAAAAAGGAACAATCATTGCACCTGTGGTATGAGCCATGCGGATCACCCCTGGTTTCACTATTCCTGCAGGTCCTCTCGGCCCGTCCACGACATGACCGGAAAGTCCGGAAGTTTTTAGCCTGCCAATCATTCCATGAAGTGCTTCACTTCCTCCCTTTGAAGAAGAACCTCGAACAGGATGCCAGCCGCTCATTTTTGCTATCCTGGCAATAATTTCTCCATCTTTACTCCTGCTGATCATAAGACCGGGGTTGTATTTTTCATACTTTTTAAAAAACCGGATAGCAGGAAAAAACTGCTGGTGCCATATACAAATCAATACTGTGCCGCCATTTTCAAGGTACTCCAGCCAGTTGCCCTCATTTTCAACCTTGACACTAAATGTCCAGCTATAAGCCCGGATCAATCGGTAAAGCAAAGCTGATACCGGCTGTGATGTAATAGCATTTCTGATTATTTTTAACATAGCTTTATTCCAAATGGGTGTGAACGGGTAACAAAAAAAAAGTGTATCCTGTATTTCAAACCTCGTTATTCACCAGACTAAAATGACCGGAGACCTTGATATACCACGGAATCGCAAAATAATTTGACACCAGGTCGGTCTGGGTTATAAGGTTCAAAGGTTCCCCGTTCAAGGTTAAGTGCTTC
>JAUWMJ010000285.1 GCA_030613225.1 Desulfobacterales bacterium | reverse complement strand
ATTGTGAACAGTTAATTATCAATTGATAATTTTTAAGTGCCTCTCTTTAAAGCCTGAAGAGCTGCTCCTTTAGTCCCGCAGGGACGCTCCTCCAACTGCTGCTGCAATCACCGCCTGCCCCAGGGATATCCCTCCGTCATTTGAAGGAACTATCCTGTGCGTAAAAACTTTAAAATCTTTCTTTTGAAGTGCTTCTGAAAGACCGGTTAAAAGAAACGAGTTCTGAAACACACCACCACTTAAAACAATCCTTTTTAGCTCTGTTTCTTTTCTTAAAGTCTCACACAGATCTGAAAAGAGCCTTACAAGTGTTTGATGAAATTTGCTGCTGATCTTACAAATATGAACACCATTTTCAATATCTTTTACAACTCCCCTGATAACAGGCCCGGGTAAAATTCTGTAAACGTCTCCCGATGTCCATTCATAGTCATAAATTTCGTCTGCCTTTTCACAGGCAGCCATTTCGAGCTCTATGGCTGCCTGTCCTTCAAAATGAACAGTATTTCTTATTCCACAAATTGCCGCAATTGCGTCAAAAAGACGTCCCAGGCTCGATGTATCGGGGGAATTGACCTTTTTTTCTATCATTTCTGCAATGATCTTTATCTTCTTATCATCGAATTTATTTAAAAACGGAAGCCGAAGGTTTTTAAACTCCTGCCCGAAAGCGTCATAAAGATAGCTTACAGCCATTCGCCATGGCTCTTTTATCGCTGCTGCGCCACCAGGCATCGGCACGTAGGATATGTGTGCTTTACGCATAAATTTTTCTTCATCGACAACAAGTATCTCCCCGCCCCATATGGCTCCATCCGTGCCATAACCTGTCCCGTCAAATGCAAGCCCGATGACATCTCCATTAAGCTTATTTTCCGCCATACAGCTCACAATATGGGCATGGTGGTGCTGAACCCGGACTTTTTCTATATTGTCCTGCTCCATGGCATACCGGGTGCTCATATAATCAGGATGAAGATCACGGGCAATAATTTCAGGGTTGATATCGAGTATCCGCTTCATATGCCTGATCGTAAGTTGAAAGAACTCATAGGTTGCAATATTTTCAAGGTCGCCGATATGCTGACTTAAAAAAGCCCTGTCATCTTTTGTAAGACAGATTGTATTTTTAAGCTCGGCACCGCAGGCAAGAATTGACGGAACCTTTTTTTTCAGAAAAACAGGCGCCGGAATATATCCCCTGGAGCGGCGTATAAACCGCACTGCACCTGCCGATCTTTTTATAATTGAATCATCGCTTCTAAGATAAATATCCCTGTTATGAATCAGGAAATAATCAGCAATACCTAAAAGCCGCTTGAAGGCATCATCATTATCAATGGCTATCGGCTCTTCACTCATGTTTCCGCTGGTCATTACCAGTGCGGTAAAATAATGTCCGGTTAATCCCTGGCTTAAAAGAAGATAATGGAGCGGAGTATAGGGAAGCATTGCACCAAAATACCTGTTTCCCGGTGCAACTGCATCAGCCAGGGATTTAAAATCAGGCGTCCCGGGCTGCTTTTTTTTCAAGATAACAATAGGACGCTGGATTGATGTAAGAAGTGCCTGTTCTTCCGGTGTAATATAGGCGTATCTGCGGACAGATTCTAAATTTACAGACATAACGGCCAGGGGTTTTTCTTCTCTGTGCTTTCGTTTTCTTAAAAGAGTAACGGCATCGTTATTTTCCGCATCTGCTGCAATATGACAGCCACCAAGGCCCTTTATAGCCAGGATAAATCCCTGTTTCAAAAGAGCTGCGGTTTTTTCAATGGGGTTTTCGGTCTCAATTTTCCTGCGGGTATTATCATACAGAGTCACATGAGGTCCGCAAACATCGCAGGCGTTTGGCTGGGCGTGAAACCTTCTATCTTTCGGGTCATCATATTCGGCCTGACACTTCAAGCACATTTTAAAATGCTTCATAGAAGTCTTCGGCCGGTCATACGGGATATCATCAATAATGGTATAGCGAGGACCGCAGTTTGTGCAGTTAATGAATGGATACAGATAACGCCGGTCGGTTGGGTCAAAAAGCTCCCGAAGACAATCATCGCAAACAGATACATCCGGTGATATAAGGGCTGATTTACCAATGGAATTTTTACTTTTTGAAATGGTAAATTCTTTAGTGTTTTTTACAGCTTCGGGATAAACCGAAATTTTAGTGATGTGGGATAAAGGCGGGTTTTTTTGGGCGAGATCCTGAGAAAAAGACTCAATATTACTTAAGGCTCCCTCGATAAAAACAGTCACACCTGTGGAAGTGTTGGCAACATCTCCCTTTAAATCATACTTCTTTGCCAGTTGATAGACAAAGGGTCTGAAACCTACCCCCTGCACAATGCCGCTTGCTTCCAGTCTTCTGGCAACATAATCTTCGGTCATGGTCTCAATCGCTGTCAATCCTCTTTTCTCTCTCATCCACAAAAGCAGCCGCCTCCTTAAGGATATTCAACGATTCCATTGCAGCCTTTTCATCAATCTTATGCAGGGCAAAGCCTGCATGAACTATGACATAATCGCCAACTGACGCATCTTCGACAAGGAGCAGACTTGCCGTTCTTTTTACACCGTCAACATCTATGGTGCCGATGCCGTTTTCAATTTTTATAATTTTAGATGGGATTGCAAGGCACATTTTTATTTGCTCCTTTTTTATAGGATACACCCAGGCGATCAAGCTCAGACAAAACCATATCAATCACGGGATCAACTTTTTTTTGTATTGCAGGCGTTAATTCAATGCTGAGCGTCTCAATATCCTCAGGCTCAATACCGACTATTACAGTTTCCGGAACTTTGTCCAGTGCCTGGCAAAGGGTTAATGCTTCGAGAAAATCTACCTGGTGAAGAGAATTTTTTGCCCTGATACGCTCGGGAATTGCATCCCCTTCCAGTCGATACAGATCTCCTGTATTTCCTTTATTCCTGATGGCATCAACAACGATCAGATGATCCGGCTGCGATATTACACCTAAAAGATTGACTCCCAAAACCCCGCCGTCAACAATAGTCACATTGTCAGGAAATGTATAATTTTGCTGGATTTTTTCTATAACACGCACACCAAAGCCTTCATCGGAAAAAAGAATACAGCCTACGCCTAAAATCATGATTTGTTTTGAGTTCATTTTTTTCCACGTATTTTTTCGGAAATACAAGCAGGAGGGTAAAAATGACAGCAAACCGGCCGGCATTTAAAGTTCTTTCAGCCTCCTTGTATTAGGAGGCTGAAAGAAATAAAGTTTTTTATGTAGCCGTTCACAGGTTCAGGGTTCAACGTTCAGGGTTAAGGACAAGAATGCAACCTTGAACCCCTGAACCCTGGTCGCCTATGGCGCCGCCAAAGGCGGGTAAACCTTTGAACCCGTAAACGGTTACTTTTTTATTAACACACTTTAATCTTATAGACCTCGTTAGAATCAGGATCTATAATGTGGACACCACATGCGATACATGGATCAAAGGAGTGAACTGTTCGCAAAACCTCAAGTGGTTTTTTAGGATCTGCAATCGGAGTACCGATAAGTGCCTCTTCCACCGGACTCAGCTTCCCTTTTTCGCACCGAGGTCCCAGATTCCATGTTGAAGGTACCACGTACTGGTAGTTTTTGATCTTTTTATTTTCGATCTCAATCCAGTGACCCAAAGCTCCCCTTGCAACGTCATTTAAGCCAACGCCCATTCCGCTATTAGGCATTGTCCAGGGTTGATAGGTTTTGGTGTCACCTTTTTTCAGATTTTCAACCAGGTCAAGAACCCATCCCTGCATTCTCCGGCCGATGGCAACAGTTTCAATGCCTCTAGCAGCAGTCCGTCCAAGGGTTGAGAACAGGTGCTTGGGCTCAATTCCAAGTTTCTTTAGAACACTTTCGACGATTGGTTTGATGTCTTTGTGGCCATTGCCGAAAGCAACCAGAACCCTTGCCAGCGGGCCGACCTCACATGGTTCGCCATCATAACGAGGCGCCTTGAACCATGAGTATTTTCCACCGCCGGGCCTGTATTTTGGGTTTTCCTTTAACGGCTTTGTCTCACCTTTAAAGGGGTGTTTGGGATCACCCTTTTCATACCATGACCGGGCAACGTGTTCGGTAACCATTTTCTGATCGGACATCTTAACGCCGCCAATATTCTGATTCATTATTATGCCCCTTGGCATGTAAAGACTTTCAGGCTCTTTATCGCTTTCAGGAAGATCACCCCATGCAAGGAAATTGGTGCAGCCGCCTATTGCCCCCCAGTCCTTGTAAAAGGATGCTACTGCCAGCAAATCGGGAATATACACGTTCTCAACAAAATCCTGGGTTTCCTTCGTGATATACAAAAATTCTGCTATACGATCCGGTGTAAGGTCTTTTACGGATGTTATCCCACCGACTACCAAAGACTGGGGATGCGGGTTCTTTGCACCAAAAATGGCATGCATCCGTGCGGCCTTGGCCTGCAAGCGAAGAGCTTCAATATAATGTGCTGCTGCCATAAGATTTGCTTCAGGTGGAAGCTTGTATGCTGAATGCCCCCAGTAGGCATTTTCAAAGGGGCCGAGCTGGCCGCTGTCAACAAAAGTCTGTAATCTTTGCTGAACGTTTTTAAAATATACTGAACCACCCCATGGCGCATTACTTACATTATCGGAAAGTGTGGCTGTTTTCTTCGGATCAGCCGAGAGTGCGCTGACAATATCGACCCAGTCAAGAGCATGAAGATGATAAAAATGAACAATATGATCATGCTGGAACTGAGCGCCGTGAAGCAGATTTCTGATTATACGTGCATTCTCTGGAATTTTAACGCCTACTGCGTCTTCG
>JAUWMJ010000199.1 GCA_030613225.1 Desulfobacterales bacterium | reverse complement strand
ATCTTAATACCACGTGCTTGTATGATAATGAACTTTGTCTTTGGGTTTCCGACCCCACTGCATATTGAGATTCAACCGGTTATAGTGCACAACCTTAAATTTTCCCTTACTTCGATCTCAAAAAGGGAATTCATATCATTTTATAATCACAATCAAAAAAAGGAGGTGTACCATGCATGCAGGCATCTTTTTTACAGGCACGGGGCCGATTCTTCTTTTGACCACCTATGATTCTCTGGATAATCCCAGGCTTGTCGAGAAACTATCAACAAAAGGGATCAAGAAGTATATCGCTTATGAAGTTTCGGAAGATAGGGTGAAAGAATTATATGGAATGCATTTTGATGTGATCTTGGGTGATCTGCAACAGTCAGACGATTTGCGGGTTTTAGACTACGATGGCCATCACGTCTTCTATAACTTTTCTCTTAAAGAACTCGGAGAACCGGTCTTTCATGAAGAATAAGCGGCCCATGGATTTCCTTGGCAGAGCGTTGCCTTCTCTTTTTAAGAAAGGCGCTTTGCCAGGTAATATCACCCAAAGCCGGTTTGATCAGAATCCTTAAAGCCATTTGTGGATTGACGCCACCTGGGAATCCTGAAACATTGTCCCCTGAAAATCTTATCTTAAAACGTATCAAGCGGCACATAATCGGCCGTGAAAGGGATTTTTTTCGCAACCGCGCCCGGCCTCAAAAAGCTCTGTTTTGATGAGCTGATGTTCCTTTCTCTTTCCGGTAAAATGGCTATTGTGGTTGAATGTGGTGTTATGTTCAAGGGTCGTGTGAACGATTGTTACATTGCCAACCTAAAACTTAACACCTAAAACCTGATGAATTCGACTTTTTACGAGTTCATCAAACTTAGGGCTCGGAAAAAAATAACTTGGCATTTTATGCACCCCAAGAGCATTTGCTTCGCGGCACATCCCAGCTACAGGCCGGATTTGGCCGTTCCTCAATCGCGAAGTCCTCGAAATAGCTCGCTATTCCTGTGGCTTCACTCAATCGGATCGACCAAATCCGACCTAAATCTGAGCGCCAAAAATACCAATTTATTTTTTACCGAGCCCTAAAGACGATTCCTTGTAGCCTCTTAAAATAATGTTCCAAATAGAATATCGAATATCGAACAGGGAACCGCAGAATTTCGAAGTGAATATGGCTCTTCTCAGATTATTGAGAAAACGGGTTTGGATTTTTTTGTTTTCAATACTATAAAAAGACAGAGCAAAGCGATTCAACACTTCGATATTCGATAT
The DNA here is from genome assembly GCA_030613225.1 of Desulfobacterales bacterium. The sequence goes on along the minus strand of JAUWMJ010000199.1, from coordinate 5,016 downwards.
TCCTTGTTCGATATTCTGCGGTTCTATTAGAACTGATCAGACATCCGGCTGAGCGCTAAAAACCCGACAAACTTCTTAGCCTGGCGGCTGTGTCAACAAATTCAAGCCGATTCCTTTAGACTTGGATGCTCTTTACTTACTCTGCAAATCTTCAACAAGCTGCACAAGAGTCTCCACCTGATCATCAGGAACCCTTCCCCTCACGATAGCCTGGCATACCCTGTTTTTATCCAGGATAATTATATTGGAGGTATCCTTTTTAAGCCCCCATGAATCGCGTAATGTGGCTTTGTAATCGAAAAGTATAACAGTTTTGAACTTTTTTGCCTTTCTCCCGGCAATTGCCCGGATGGCAAAGTTAGGCTTCCACGTTGCAGCGCAATCTGCAATCCCTATCCCCTTGTAATTTGCATTATTAAGTCGCCCGTCGTCTTTTGCCTTTTTCATGGCATCGTTAAAATGCTCATTCAAATCCGACTCGTCCGGATCTACATAGTTTATCATAAGGACCTTTCCTGCCCATGACTCCATGGTGAACTCTTTCTTATTGCTGTCCTTAAACGACCAGTCAGAAGCCTTCGTCCCGACTTCAAGTTCCCCTGCCAATGCTTGTGTACCGAGTAAAAATATTGACGCAACCAACATTAAAATTATCTTTTTCATTTAATCCCCCTAACCCGGATAAACCGGAAGTAAATTGAATATTGATTATTGAAAATTGAATATTTGAATGATGTAAATGTTTTTTATAAAATAGACCCCTCTATCAACGGGGCGACTTCCATCAATCGACAATTATTTATATTCCAATTTGGTAAATATCGATAACAAATTGTCTATAGGATGTTGCTAAATGCCTAAATTTGAAGTGTCCCGATAATATCCCTTATAGAAGATATTTTCTTTTCCCTGAGAAATGCTTCTACGCCTTCTATTATATCAATTGTCGCATTTGGATTTACAAAATTAGCTGTGCCGACTTGTACGGCGGCAGCGCCTGCTATCAAGAACTCAAGCGCATCTTCGGCACACATGATTCCACCAACTCCAATCACAGGAATATTTACGCTCTGAGCCACCTGCCATACCATGCGCAATGCAACAGGTTTAATTGCCGGGCCGGACAGCCCGCCTGTTATGTTTGCAAGTTTTGACCGCCTGGTCTCAATGTCGATCGACATGCCTGTAATGGTGTTTACCAGTGACAGAGAATCCGCACCCGCGCCTTCAACAGCTCTGGCTATTTGGGTTATATCCGTCACATTGGGAGAAAGCTTGACGATAAGTGGTTTGGAAGTTGTTTTCCTGACAGCCCTGACAACCTCTGCCGCAGTTTCCGGAACCACGCCAAAAGCAAGCCCCCCGGCCTTTACATTGGGACACGAAATATTGACCTCAATACCGGCAATTTCATTTAATTCATCTATGCGTGCTGAAAGGAGTGCATAGTCGCTGATGCTTTTTCCGTAAATATTTGTAAAGACAGGTGTTGAGAGCTTTTTTAAAAAGGGCAGTTTTTCTTTTACAAATGTTTCAATCCCCACATTTTCAAGGCCGATGGCATTTAGCATTCCGCAGGCGGTTTCAACAATTCTGGGTGGTTTGTTCCCCATTGAAGGTTCAAGTGACAACCCCTTTACAATAATGCCACCCAGCCGGTTTAAATCAACAAGCTCTTCGAACTCCACGGCATACCCGAATGTACCGGATGCCGTCATTACGGGATTTCTAAGCTCTATCCCTCCAATGTCTGTTTTTAAATCAGGTTTTATTTTCATCAATTTACTTTTATAGTGATTAACTAAATTCCATTCCGTTTCTAATCTATTCTTTTACCGCACACGGAGACCACATAGAAATTAGCCACTGACCAGGCTTCGCACGAGGCTTCGACCCGGCAAGCCCACACCGACCCACACGGACAGACTGTGAAATGCTTGGGTGCATTTCCCAGCAGGAATTTTTCGCCCGGACGACCCGTCTTCGCCAAGGCTACGCCGCGGCAGGCCTTGTCCGAACGAAATTTGCATCGCTTCGCGAAGTTTTTTCTGCCCGTAGGGCATACAGTTTTTCCCTGGCCATAGTCGGCCTGGGAAAATTTTGTTCAGTGCAATATGAAATATTTCACTGGTGTTTTTTATGTCTGTGTTCGTCTGCGGCCAATTTATTTCAAACCGGCAGAAAAAACTTTTAAAATAGTATATAAGCCGTTTTGTCAAACGAAACATTATTTTGAGACCTGTTATAAAACAGACTCTTTCTTGTTGCAAGGTTTGTTCATTTTTTTTGCAACCGCTTTTATTCGAGCCTCCAGATTAAGTAAATAGGCAGGCTCGGGCTGCTTGGGTCCGTCGTTACTGTCGTATTCGATTTTTTTAATCCGAATCCTTACCCGATCAAGATCTCCGTTTTCTTCATCAAGGCAAAGTTCTACCAGTTTTCGAAACCTTTCACACTCCTGCATCGATTCTCTGAGGTATTTTTTGGCATCATCGCCTGTATATACAAAAAGATGACCGGGACACAATATCTCGATATCAAGCAAACTAAGCCTTTTCATCGAGCTGAAATACTGGTCATAATCATAAAGGTAGTCTGAAACGATATATCCGGTTAGATCAGGCTGCCCTGCGGCTTCTGATGATATTAAAATCTTTTTTTCCTGAATATAATAACTAAGGCAGTCTGAAGTATGACCCGGTGTCTCTATAACCCGGATATTCAATCCATTTGAAATATTAAGTATATCGTCATCCTTAACTGTTTTATCTATCTCAAATGGTTTAAATTCACCGGACGAAGCAAAGTCTATTTTGATATCCCCGGCTATTTCCTCTGATGCCTGATTCAATGCCTTTATTAATTTAATTGCATTTGGACGACCAAGGATATTTTTTGCTTTTTTAGATGTAATGACTTTCATTAACGGAAAATGTTTTTTAAGGATGGAAACAGAACCACAGTGGTCAAAATGTGCATGTGTTAAAAAAAGATATTCTACTTGTCTGTCACCAAGTATTTTTATAATCTCTCTGGCATATACTTCACCTAAAAAAGCACATCCTGCATCAAAAATTAGAGGACGAGCCCCGTCCATAAGAAAGACCGGGATTGCCGGATGTCCTATAGAGTAAAAATCTTCAATTATTTGACCTGTTTTGTTAATGATCATATTTGTAACCACTCAGGTTGTAAGGTTCATAGTTCAGGGTTCAAGGTTGATAAACTCGTGAACCCTGGAACTGTGAACCGGAATACTTACTCATATCAAAGTATTGTAATATTGTGAACTGCAAAATGCATGTCATATTGACAATTTATTATTATTGGTGGATAAGGCATAGACACTATTTAGGAGTCAACTCCACAGAATCAAGAATATATTCCTATGCCCTTTAAAGATATTGTAAAAGAACTTTTAATTCTTCTTGGCTTTGCCCTTATTATTGCATTTACTGTAAATCATTTCTCTCCTGCTGGCATTGCCATGTTTGGCCAGTGGGATACATCACAGGGAGTTATTACTGCCAGACAAAAAAACGATCCTGTTACCGGCATTTTTGAAATCAAAGATTCAAATACAGCTAAAGAAATTTATGACACAGGAAAAGCTGTTTTTGTAGATGCACGAAGTTATGAAGCCTTTATCGATGGTCATATTGTAAATGCTGTATCGATTCCAGCAGGTCAGTTTATTGAATTTATAGATCATTTTAAAGCACAATATCTCTTCACTACACCTGTCATTACCTACTGCTCAGGAAGAGAGTGTAATGACAGCCATGAACTGGCTCAATATCTTATTGGCGAGGGATATGCAAATGTAAAAGTTTTTATAGATGGCTACCAACAATGGGAAAGAGAGGGCTATCCTGTTGAACAATAATTTAAAAAAACTATTTCTCAGCAACCGGATAGAATTGTTTATTCGGTGGCTGTTTGGCATTACATTTATATATGCCAGCTATCATAAAATCGTTGAGCCTGCCCATTTTGCAAAAATAATTTACGGGTATTATCTTTTCCCTGAATTTATAATAAATCTGACCGCCATTATTTTACCCTACCTGGAACTTTTATCCGGTATCTCCCTGATTCTCGGAATATACCCGCGATCCGCCCTGCTTATTTTGGAGTCAATGCTCTTTATCTTTATTGTCGCTCTGTCTATTAATTTGATAAGGGGTTATAACTTCGACTGCGGGTGTTTTTCATTTGGTGAACGTGGATATGGCTATTCGGTTTCACATTTGCTTGTGCGGGACGTCATATATTTTATTTTAGGTTTACAGTCGCTCTTTTTTAATAAGCACAGAAAATGGTGTATTTTGCAAAGCGGTAGTAGCTTAAAAAATATGCAAGCGTTCACGGAACGTTGAAATTAGAAAATAGAAATTGGAAATTTGGCCTTCAACTCGTAAACTTGTTTCAGTTCTCCCGAATTTCTATTTTCTAATTTCCCCGCTTTCCTTTCATTTAAGACGGGATCTACGCTACGCTCCGACAAGTTTCAGGCCGTTAATGTCTACTAAAAAAGGACGTATCTATGTATAATCATCTATTCGGCCCGGTTCCTTCAAGGCGATTGGGAATATCATTGGGACTCGACCTGGTTCCGATGAAAACATGTACATTAAATTGTATATACTGTGAATGCGGACGAACAACTCATCTTACTTTAAATCGTAGAGAATACGTGCACTTTGAAGAGGTCAAGAGAGAAATTTCTCATTTTCTGTCTCATAATCCCAGGCCGGACTATATAACATTCTCAGGTTCAGGTGAGCCAACTTTAAATTCTACCATCGGGGATGTGATACATTTCATTAAAACACAGGCCTTTAATATCCCTGTGGCAGTGCTTACAAACGGAACACTGCTCTTTCATAGAGAGGTACGTGACGATATAAAAGATGCAACGGTGGTAATACCTTCTTTAGACGCCGCTACTGAAAAAGCTTTTGCAAAAATCGTCCGGCCTGATCCACAACTAAGTATCGATATTATTATCGAAGG
>JAUWMJ010000140.1 GCA_030613225.1 Desulfobacterales bacterium | reverse complement strand
ATCGTTTGTATTAATGAAAAATAGAGCAAAAACACTGACTATAAGAATTGACAGCGCTATTGTGATAATAGTTACTGTATTCAAAAATCTGTTTTCCCGGATATCCTGTATTGCCCGTTTATAAAAAAGCCTAATCATTTTTTCAATCCGACTCCATGAGACCGTAACCGTTCACAGTTGTCGATTCGCAGTTCATAGTTTTCAAAATGAACTATACAACAACTGAAGCATTTTAGATATTGAACCGGGCGTAGCCAAAGGCGAAGCCTGGACCCCTTGAATCCTCATGTTCTTTATACATAAGGTGATGTCTCAAGTCGGCCCGAACTAAGATATACAACCCGACCGCCTGTTTTTTTTATAAGTTCCTTATCGTGAGTTGCAATAATAACTGTTGCACCACGGGTATGGACTCCTTTAAGAAGGTTAAAAATGAAACTTGCTGATTCGGAGTCCAGACTGCCTGTCGGCTCATCAGCAAGAATTATCTTAGGATCTCCGACAATGGCCCTTGCAATGGCTACCCTTTGTTGCTCTCCGCCCGAAAGGCTCGGAGGAAAAGCGCTGTGTCTTTGCTCCATTCCGACTGTTCTTAGCACATGGTTTACTTTTTTCTGAACCATCCTCCTCTTAACACCGGAAGCTTCAAGGACAATCGCAACATTTTCATATACGGTTTTGGTTTTGATAAGTTTATAATCCTGGAATACTATCCCAAAATTTCGTCTAAGATAAGGAATTCGATTGCGGGAAATCCTCGACAGGTTCATTCCGTCTATCAATATCTGCCCGTCTGACACGGCTTCTCCAAGATAGAGCAACTTTAAAAGGGTGGTTTTACCTGCTCCGCTGGGACCAGTGATAAAAAGAAATTCATTTTTAAAAACGTCAAGGGTAATATCAATCAAGGCGTTTTTAGATCCATAGTGTCTGTAAACGTGGAACATTCGAATTATTGCATTTTTTTCTTTTTCCCCGATCATTCCGTCACTTCCAGACTTATCGCTTTGTGTAAAAATGCTTTAGCTATTTTAAAGTCGTATAATGCATTATAATAATTTGTCATTGTTTTGGAAAGAAGTGTTTGTGCATCGAGGACATCAGTCGAGGTGGCTACCTGATGCTTGTATTGCTCCTCGCTTATCCTCAAATTTTCTTTTGCCTGCTCGATGGCTTTTCTTACCGTAGTAATATTTTTTTCAGATTCTCTGGTTTTCAGATAACCCTTTTTTATTTCAAGGCAAACATTGTCGTAAATTTCTTCTCTATTATGCTTTGCCTGAGAAAGACGACTTCGTTTTTCCTTGACTCCATAGCAAGTTCTGCCCCATTCCCAGAAATTCCACGATGCAATGGCTGAAACACTCCAGCCGTCCGGATCACTTATGCCTTCACCGGTGTCTAAATCCCAGTCAGCTCCGAGTTTATAATAGCTGCCTTTTAAATTTATTGAAGGGAAATAATCTTTTTTTGCTATTTTTACTTCCCTTTCAGCTATTTCAACCTCTACATCAGCCATTTTGATTTCCAGGCGGTTTTCCTCCACAATATCAAGATAGTAATCAAGATCGTTATCGAGTGGTAAAAATGTTAGAATGTTAACAGGTTCTAGAGCGGTGTTAACCGGTCTGCGGAGTATGATGTTCAATTCGGATTTAGCTATTTCAAAATTATTTTGCGCAACGATAAGATCCTGTTTTGCATTTGCCAGTTCAACTTGTGATTTCAGCCAGTCGTTTAAAGGGGTCATACCGACATCATAGAAATTTTTTGCCGTCTCCTGGTGTGCGGCAAGGAGGGTAACTGCCTGCCTGGCGACTGCGAGCAATTTTTGAGCTTTCAGCAATGAAAAAAAGGCCTTTTTTGCTAGGAATATTACCTCCAGCCGTATACGCTTTTCGTTGAGCTTCGTAAAATCCAGGCCGAGGCTTGCAAGCTGATATTGATTAATAATGGAAAATCTCTGGAATATGGGCTGGGAGAATGATGCTACAAATAAGGACTCTTCAAGTGGCGTTATAACACTTATTATTCCGCTTACACCGATTTGCGTTAGTTCTTCATCATATCGTGTATATTTATATTGTGCATTAAAAGTAGGCAGGAAGTTTGCTCTTTGAATATTTTTTATTGCGCGGGCGGTATCTATTTCATCCTTTGATTTTTTAAGCGCAAGATTAGCTTTTAAGGCTATTTCAACGGCCTGGCCAAGGGTAAGGGGCTCCGGCTTATTCTTGTCTGCGGCATATCCTGGAATAATTAGTAAATTTTCCGAAAGCAAACAAAAAAATATAAATAAATAAAAAGCTTTGATTATTTTATTCAATTGCATTTTGATCCTTAAAACGCAGGGTGAACCCATTTTTAAAATAATATTACCTTTGGAACTGGTCCGGGGCTTAAAAAATGATTTATTCTGATTTTATTTTTCCAAATGCATTTACCCTGCCTGAAAACGTCTTTTGGATTGACCCGCATAAATTTAATTGTTATTAATTTTATCGAGCTCAAGGAGTGCTTCCCCGAGTTTTCCTTGCTCATGGCCTCCACTGGATCCCGTTAAACCGGCTTCTTCCAATTCGGTGGAGGCTTTTATATCTGATAACCGCCTTTAAATCAACATTTTCTTGTTATTTGACAAGATTATCATGATGCACGGCAAAACCACTGAATAAAGCATCTTTAGAAGCAGTTTCAAAATGTTCAATTGAGGTAATACAAAGATGAAACAGGAACTCATTAAGCTTATTTATCAAAAATCTTTTAAATACAGTGAAATACCTGCCTTTAAACTCGTTTCAGGTAGAATGAGCCGGTTTTATGTAAATTGCAAGCCGACTACTTTGAGTGCACGAGGCATGTTTTTAGTCGGCCATCTTATGTTTGAAGCAATAAAAGATTCGGACATTACCGGAATCGGGGGACTTACTTTTGGCGCCGATCCCATAGCTGTTGCAACAGCCTTCGCATCTGAATTAAAGGGAAAGCCGATCAATGCGTTTTCAATAAGAAAGACACAAAAAGACCACGGAATTGTTAAATGGATAGAAGGGGATATCAAGCCGGGAGATCGGGTTGTTATCATAGATGATGTAGCGACAACCGGCGGTTCAACGATTAAGGCAATAGAAAGGGCCCGCTCGGAAGGTGTGGATGTTGTTAAAGCAGTAATACTGGTTGATCGTCAGGAAGGCGGCCTTGAGAATATCCGCAAACATGTCCCTGATGTGTCGGCAATCATATCAAGGGATGAATTGATGAAGCTGAATGAGCTGGTAGCTCATAGCTGATAGCTCACAGGATGCAGTTGGATGAGCTCATAGCTGATAGCTGATAGCTCACAGGATGTAGTTAAGGGATGAAAAACTCATTATCTAAACGGGTTGTCAGTCTGATATGATATACGTTGCACAGGCGTTTTCTGATTCCCAGGCTGTTACACTGCTGACTTTAACTAAGGGATCATTAATGGATGCCTGGAGTTCATTTGCTATATAATAAGCAATATTTTCTGAAGATGGAGGAAAGATGTCGTTAAAGTATTCAAGTTCATTAAGAAATTTATGATCAAGCCTTTCTATGATTTCCGACAGATTCTTTTTTAATTGACCAAAATCCATCAGTACGCCCGCTTTGTTTAAAGCTTCCCCGGAAAAGCAGACCTCAATCTTCCAGTTGTGTCCATGCAGGTTTTCACACTCTTTTGCCACCAGCTTAAGCTGGTGGGCTGCTGCAAAACGGGTTATAATTTTTAATTCATACATTGGTAACACTTTGGTTTTTTGAAAAAAGTGACTAAAGTGAGCTAAAGTGAACTAAAGTGAACTAAAGTGCCTAAAGTTAAGGTGTCGCTTCGCTTCATCTTTTTAATATAAAATAGATAGAATTCCTCAACTTTAGTCACTTTACAATACAAAGACTTAACTGCAATACTTTTACAAAATATTATCCATGTTTTCAAAGCGCTAAATTATTACAAACATCGATATTTTAATTCCTTTAGGCTACCCGGCGGCACTTGCTAAATCACCTTTCAGGATATTTTTTAACTTATTAGACAGCTTTCCTGATTCAATCCTGGCAAATTCTTTTAAAAGTGCTTCCTGTTTTTTGTTGAGGTGAGTCGGGGTTTTAATGTCAACCTGGATTATCTGGTCTCCCCGGTTTTTTCGTCTTAAAGACGGGATACCCTCACCGCGAAAGCGGAAAATATCAGCGGGCTGAGTACCCTTTGGTATTTCGAGCACCTTTTCACCTGTTAATGTGGGAACCTTTATCTTATCCCCAAGGGCAGCCTGAATAAAGGAGATCGGCACCTGGCAAATAACATTTGTATCATCTCGCTGAAAAAAATGATGTGATTCAACATGGATAAAGACATAAAGATCTCCCTGCGGTCCGCCGTAAATACCGGCTTCGCCTTCACCTGTCAGACGCAGCCTTGATCCTGAATCAACGCCGCCCGGAATTTTTACGGAAACCCTTTTATTTACCTGAATCTGTCCGGTTCCTCTGCAATTTCTGCATGGATGCGAAATGGTCTGGCCAATGCCCTGACAGGAAGGACAGGTTGTTCTTACCGTAAAAAAACCCTGGGAACGGGAAACCTGGCCTGCCCCGCCACACTGCGAACAGGTTTCCGGCTGTGTACCCGGTTCGCTCCCGGCACCGGAGCACTCATGGCATACATCCATTTTCCTGACATCTATTTCGGTTTCTGTTCCAAAAGCAGCTCCAATGAAGCTGAGAGTCATGTCATATCTAAGGTCAGAACCGCGTTGGGCACGGCTTCCGGATCTTCTTGAAGAGCCGAAGCCGAAGAAATCCTCAAAGATATCGCCAAAACTTGAAAATATATCTTCAAACCCCCTGAACCCTGAAAAACCGGAACCTTCAAGACCCTGATGCCCAAACTGATCATAAATATTTTTTTTCTGAGGATCATGAAGTACCTCATAAGCCTCGGCAGCTTCTTTGAAATTCTCTTCAGCTTCTTTATTTTCAGGATTTCTGTCCGGATGGTATTTTAAGGCAAGCTTGCGGTAGGCTGCTTTTATCTCACCATCAGAAGCGTTACGACTGATGCAAAGCACCTCGTAATAATCACGTTTGTTCGTCATTTGGTTTCCAGGGTTTCGGATTGGGGTAATTTTTTAATATTAATAAATGTAATGCAAAAAACCCGGTTGTCAATTGCCATGCTCAATACGTTTAAATTCATTTCTTTTATATGTACAAATAAAAAACAGGCCAACACCCACACCCATTATAATCGCTCCCATAGGAAAAGCCTCTCGCAACAGGGAAAAATCCATCATCATACCTGCAAGTAGAGAGCCTGTGAACATTCCAACGCTGTGCGCCAGTGTTAAAAGAGCCATTACCGAACCCATGGCATGGGCTTTATTTCCTTTGAGGACGGCCAATGCCATAAGCGCCGGCATTGAAATACCACCTCCGATGCCAAAGAGTATGCTGGCATAAAAAAGGCCCTGGGATGTGTTTGACCATTCAAAATAAAACATGGAAAAAACAACTATCAAACCACCTGCTGCTATCATCATATTCTTATTTACACGGTCTGCCAGATAACCCATCGGCAGGTGTATCAATCCGCTGATAAATACGCCCAGCATAACAAGAATTCCAATGGATGAACTGGAAAAGAAAAACTCAGAATCCGCCAGGACAGGCAGAAATCCCCATATTACACCTATACATAAAGTATATGCGAACCTGAAAAGGAAAAGTCCGGCTATAACCCTGTCCCTCAGTAAGATTTTCCATTCCGTAGGAGCCTTTCCGAAATAGACAGCCTGTTCTGATTTTGTAGGCGGAAGCAGAAAAAGGCTCAGCAAAAAGCCGGTAAAGGCAAGAAAACCCATACAGATAAAAGCGGCATTAAGACTCAGCCTGTCATTAATAATGCCTCCGATAACCGGCCCCAGGCTTAAGCCGAAGAACATGGACATATTGAACAAACCCATACTGAAGCCTTCCTTGCCTTCAGGTGTAATATCCCCTATATAAGCCTGAATAACCGGCATAAGCATGGCAGAGGCAACTCCCTGAAGAAACCTGGTAAATATAAGCGAGTTGACATCTTTACAAAACATGAAGGCGAGCGAAATAATACTGTAAGCAAAAAGCCCGACAACTATGAACGGTTTTCGTCCCTTTTTATCGGAAAGCCTGCCGAAATATGGAAGAAAGAGAGCTCTTGAAAGGGAAAAAGCTCCGAATATCAGCCCTATGTATAAACCGTTTGCACCAAGTGTATAAGCATAAACAGGCAAAAGAGGAACGACGATACCAACACCTGTAACAGTAGCAAGCATTGAAAAAAAAAGAGTGCTGAATATGAGTTTATCCACTTTTTTCATAAACTAATTTCAGGCTGGCTGCAAGCGGGACTTGGCGCTACGGTGCCGAGAGAATTATCAATATCCAAATCTTCTTATAGCTTTTGTATCTTTACTCCAGTTTTTCTGTACACGCACAAAAAGCTTTAAAAAAACTTTTGTTCCCAGCAGCCGCTCTATATCTTTTCTGGAGTCCTCCCCGATTTTTTTCAGTTTGCTTCCTTTTTTTCCGATAATTATGCCCTTTTGAGAATCTCTCTCAATGTGAATCGTTGCGTTAATTTCTACAAGTCCGCCACCTTTTTTTTCTGAAAAAGAATCGACTGTCACCGCAGTTGAGTACGGTATTTCCTGGCCGGTTAACCGGAAAACCTTTTCCCTTATGATTTCAGCAGCAATAAAACGTTCCGGCAAATCAGTAAGAGTATCTTCAGGGAAAAAAGGGGGTCCCTGGGGCAAAAGTGCCTCCATTGTGCCAAGAAGCTTATCCACCTGGTCGCCATGTTTTGCGGAAATCGGGACAATCGTTTCAAAGGTGTATTTTTTTGACCAGTTGTCTATGATTTCAAGAAGCGCAGGCTTTTTTATCAGATCTATTTTGTTAAGGGCAAGAATAACAGGCCTTTTTTTCTTATTTAGTTTCTTTAACATATAGTTTTCCGAATCCGTATCAGAATTTGCCACATCAATAAGGATAAGGATTACATCCACATCGCCCATTGCTGAAAGTGCTGCATCAACGATTCTGACATTCAGCTCATCTTTTGCCCTGTGTACACCAGGTGTATCGATGAAAAGAAGCTGCGAAGAGGGTCTGTGCACAACACCAAGAATACGGTTGCGAGTGGTTTGGGGCTTTTGCGATGTAATTGATATTTTTTGACCGAGCAACCGGTTTAATAGTGTCGATTTTCCTGCATTAGGCGCTCCGACAATAGCAACAAATCCAGATTTAAAATCAGTAAATTTATCATTTTTTTTCATGATGACAGAACAACTCCTTGACCAAATTGGCTCATTCCATAAAAAATTTATCCTTGAACTTAATCACTGTTTAAGAAAGGTAAAGACAATTTAATTTTGATGGCGTCGTAAAAAGTCTGAAAATACCTTTTTCGTCATTCCGGCGAAAGCCGGAATCCAGTCATTTCAATAGCTTCTG